>JACRQB010000133.1:0-8388 GCA_016222925.1 Nitrospirota bacterium
GGGCCTCGCTACCGCGACGTGAGCTGCCCTAAACACGAAATTCCCTGTTAAGATGTCACCCCTTCACCCACAATGTAGCCAAGGAACAGTATACGATGACGACTCCCTCACAATCTCGTGCTGTGCTGGTGGCGATTCAGACCCCCCGGGTGACTGGGGAGGAGCTGGACAGCTCGCTGCACGAGCTCACACGTCTGGTAAAAACCCTCGGGTACTCTGTCGTGGGCCACATCACTCAAAAACGGAGTTCCGATAAATTGGCGACGGTCCTAGGGCAGGGTAAACTCACCGAATTGGCACGGTGGACTGGTGGGCCGGGAACAATCGCGGCGTCATTTGAAAAGCCGATGCACAAAGCGGCCTCGAAGCGCGAGGCTGCCGCATCAGACGAAGCAGAGGAGTCAGAAGAAAGCGAATCGGATGAACCGAGCGAGACCTTACCCAGCCCACGCGAGCAGGCGCAGATTGTCATCGTGGACTGTGATCTGTCGCCGTCACAATTGAGGAATCTCGAACGTGCCGCGGGCGTGCCGGTGCTCGATCGCACCGGGGTCATCATTGAGATTTTCAGTCGACATGCTCGAACCAGAGCAGCCCAGCTTCAAGTACAAATCGCAAGGCTCAATTATCTGGCGCCACGGGTGCGCGAAACCGGTGGCGGGAGTGAGCGGCAAGGCGGGGGGGTCGGCGGCAAAGGGGCAGGAGAGACGAGTCTTGAGCTCGATAAGCGCAGAATTCGCGATCGCCTGAAAGAGCTCAGAACCGAATTGGCGGCCATCGGGGATGAGCATCTCACGCGTCGCGCGAGACGGGAAAATGAATTAACCGTCGCGCTTGTCGGGTACACCAATGCCGGCAAATCCTCGCTGATGCGAGCGATGACGGGCAGCGAGGTGCTGGTGGCCGACAAGTTGTTCGCCACACTCGATACCACGATCCGTCCACTCTATCCCGAAACGCGTCCTAAAGTGCTCATGAGCGATACGGTGGGATTCATCAAAAAACTCCCGCATGACCTGGTGGCATCGTTCAAGTCGACCCTGGATGAAACGGCCTGCGCCTCACTGGTGTTGTTTGTCGTCGATGCCTCAGATCCGTCCTTCCGGTCTCAACTTGAGGTGACGCGGAAGGTGTTGGCTGAAGTGGGCGCCACGGATAGTCCCAGTCTCTTGGTGCTCAATAAACAAGATCGGCTCGGACCGGACGAGATTGTCTCGCTGAAGTCTGAATATCCCGACGCCGTGTTTCTGTCCACGAGAAGCCAAGACGATCTGAAAATGTTGCGTGAGCGCATCATGCGGTACTTTGAGAGCGAGATGCTCGACGAGGAATTACATATTCCGTTTACAGCTCAAAAGATCCTGGCAGAGATCCGCACTCGGATGCGGATCTTGTCCGAACACTATGATGCCCAGGGACTTACGGTACGGGTGCGATCGACCCCTGAGAACCTGACGGTGATTAAAAAGAAGCTTAGCCAATGATGGGCGAGCATGTGTACCTGGGCCGGGCCTATCGCCGGAGGAAGCCGATCCAGCGCCAGAGGTTCAGCAGACTGGCGAGAGAGGCCGCCACGTAGGTCAGTGCGGCGGCGGTGAGGATACTGCGAGCCCCCCGCTCATCATCAGACGACAAGTACCGGCCCTGTCGGAGGACGGGAAGGGCACGCCCGAAGCTGGCGTCCCACTCGACGGGAAGCGTAACGAGGTGGACCAGCGTGGAGATCCCCATCGTCGCCATTCCGGCCATCAGAACGACGACACTCGCCAACGGGGTGCGCGCGACTGCCGCCGCGATGGGAATGCCCATCATCAGGACCGCCCCCACCTTTTCTGCGCCTTGTGCGATCCGCACAAGCTTGGTGCGTTCCGCCAGCGGCTGGTACCCCAGGTGGTCTTGAATGGCATGTCCGACTTCGTGGGCGGCGATCGTAATTGCCGTGAGGGATTTTCCATCGAAGATCGCGGGCGTCAGGCGAACCGCTTTGCTGACCGGATCGTAGTGGTCGCCCGTCTCGGTCGGTTCCACTTTGATATGTTGCAAGTCAAACCGATTGAGCAAGTGCCGGGCCAATTCTGCCCCGGTTCCCGGATAGTCCGGACGGGGGGCGCTATGCTTGGCAAAGACGCGCCTGGTCCAGAGCTGTGGCCCGAGTATGACCAGACCGACGATGATCAAGAGCAGAATGAGACGTACCATTGTATTCCGATTTCCCCACCACGCTTATGAGACGGCTTTCTCTCTTCACAGGCTACCACAATTGAAGACAAATCACCGAGAGACACAACGCAGGGCGGAGGACGGATCTCCTCTGCTCAGCTGAATGAATTGCCGTCCTGGCTGTGATCGGATAACCTTTCCCATCGGCGCCTGGTGCGGTATCCTACTGCAACCCAAGACCAACGAGGTATTTTGTGAAGCGTGCTGTCACATGTGTGTTGCATCAGATACAGAAGGGTGAATACCTCATCGCGACGGACCCAGGCTTGAAATATGTCCACCACGTATGACGTCATCGTAGTCGGCAGTGGACCAGCCGGCGCTTGCGCGGCGTGGCGTCTGGCTCAGGCAGGTGTCGCGGTCGCCGTCCTCGAGCAGGCCGCGCTGCCGCGGTACAAAACGTGCGGAGGCGGTCTGGTGGGACGGGCCATGCAGGCGCTGCCTCTGGATGTGCGTCACGTCACCGAACAAGAGTGCCATACGGCGCAACTCAGTTTTTTGCGTGCCGGATTGTCCTTCACGACTCATCGACCGACTCCGATCATCTCCATGACAATGCGCGATCAGTTTGACTATGCCCTTCTTTCCGCAGCTCAAACAGCCGGAGCAGTCGTCCACCAACAATGTGCCGTCGAGAAGGCTTCGTTCGACAGCGATGTCGTCACGCTCACCACCAACAGAGGCTCGATGAAGGCCAAGTTCGTCATTGCAGCCGACGGGGCGCTCAGCACGGTTGCCCGAACCATGGGAATGGCCGATGGACGCGTCCTTATTCCGGCGCTTGAATATGAAGTGACGGTGCCTCCTGACCAGTTGGACAGATTTCAAAATACAGCGAGATTCGATTTTGATCTGCTGCCTCATGGGTATGCCTGGGCTTTTCCCAAACGACAGCATCTCTCAATCGGCGTCCTGTCGATGGCGCAGCGGGGGAGTGATCTCAAATCTTCGATGGCGCGCTATCTCGACCTGCTCGGCTGTCGTTCCATCATGCAGGTGGAGCGACATGGCTTCGTCATTCCCATTCGACCGCGACGAGGGCCGTTCGTCGACAAGCGAATCCTGTTGGTGGGTGATGCCGCAGGCTTCGCCGATCCTGTGACCGGGGAAGGGATTACATTCGCCATTCAAAGCGGCCTGCTGGCGGCACAATCCTTGATTGAGACGCATCTTGAGGAGCAGTCCGTGCGACAGGCCTATGCCCATGCACTGGCTGAGACAATTCTGCCTGAACTACGAACAGGCCGATGGCTGGCCCAACTGCTCTACAACTGGCCTCGCACCAAATCATGGGCATTTGCACAACACGGTCAGCGCCTCTGTGAAGCGGTCACAGATGTGATGGCTGGAACGCGGACCTATCGAGAGTTGGCGTTCAATTCCCGATCTCTCCTCAAACTGCTGACGCCAAACTGGTTCAGGAAATCAGCATACAGGCCTGCTCCGTCGCGCGATGGTCAGGTCTGAGAGCCAACAGCTCGTTCCGTTCCCGATGGACAACCTCATCGGATTATTCTCGACAGCACCCATGACTAATCAGTCGGGTCTTGTCTTTTCCACGGGAGAGAGGGATGATGCCGGGAGTCCAGTCACTCTGACATTGTCGACGACCTGAAGTAGCGCTCGAACTTTTCCTCTAACTACTGACTGATACTGGCCGTACATCCCGAGAGGACAGCGCAGGGTGATGCTGCGCGGTCACGGAGAACCACATGACAATTATCGACCAGGAATCGACCGATCTCACGACTCCGACAGGGACGATGCGGACCTATCTCTTTCGCCCTGTGGCGGGGGAACGCTATCCGGGGCTGGTCCTGTACTCGGAGATTTTCCAGGTCACCGGGCCGATCCGGCGCATGGCAGCGATGCTGGCGAGCCATGGATTTGTGGTGGCGGTACCGGAGATCTTCCACGAGATGGAGCCGGCCGGCACGGTATTGGCCTATGACGAAGCGGGCGCGGCACGTGGTAATCGCCATAAGATCACCAAGACCTTGTTGAGCTATGACAGCGACGCACGCGCGGCGCTGAACTACCTGGCGTCGTCACCGCATTGCACCGGCAAGTTGGGGGTAGTGGGGATCTGCATTGGAGGCCATCTGGCGTTTCGCGCGGCGATGCAGCCCGATGTGCTGGCCGCCGCCTGTTTCTACGCCACGGACATTCATAAACGCAGCCTAGGGCGCGCATTTCCAGTGGCATGAGTTCAACGCCGCGCACGCGTTCATGCGCGACGAAGGTTCCCGCTATGATCCGGCTGCGGCCCGGATCTGCTACGACATGGCATTGGAGCTATTTCATCGTCGGTTGGTCGAACGCGGAACATAGTGGGAAATGACTCTGTGCTCGGCCTGCTCCCCGCCGGCGAGTCTTATTCCCTGACGCCTCCCGCTTCAGTCGGGGGGCAGGGTTGGCCTCCCTCCGCTCACAGACATATCGCCTAGGTTGTGACTGAATGCCCTTTCCTATCAGGCCCCGGTGCGGTATTCTCCTGCGATTCACGAACGAGAGGAGCGTTGACTGAGCGTCCCAATGCTCTGCTCACAGACATATCGCCTAGGTTGTGACTGAATGCCCTTTCCTATCAGGCCCCGGTGCGGTATTCTCCTGCGATTCACGAACGAGAGGAGCGTTGACTGAGCGTCCCAATGCTCTCCTACCTGTCCCTCGCCCTTGAGCGATCTTCGAATCATGTTGCCCTCTGTCTGCTTATAGCATGGAGTGGGCTCTGGGCTGCGTGCAGTACTGCGCCTGTGGCTCGCACTGACGGTGAGAGCGAGTCACAAGCTGTGTTTCATCAGCTGGCCAGCCTGGAGGTGGCATCGAATCGTTTGTACCAGTCGATTGCGGACCAAGCCGATGTGGCGGGGTTCAGCCATCAGCTGGAGGTCGAGTCTGATCTTATTAGTCCGTTCACACCATCCGAGAGGGAACGCATCGCGCAGTCATTTGTGCGCTCACTCAAAGTCATGCTGTTCGATCTGGCCCCGGAATACTTCTGGGAGCACCATCTCGCGCTCTACTACGCCGCAACCTTGTCGGCTCAAGAGGCCCGGCGATTGGTCGAGGGATATGACAACGAAATTCTCAACCCGACGTCCCGAGTGCAAGAACTCCGCTGGAATTTCGTGACAGACCGTCTGCCGGACCTGTTACCCGCAGTGCGGACCCGGTCACATCGGTTCCAGATCTCACATGAGGCGATGGTCCCGGCGCTCTTGCCGGGAGACCACGTGATCACGCACAAGGCTGCGTATCATGCGACCGATCCTCAAATGGGACACTTTTCCTTCACCGCGTGATCGGGGTTCCCGGCGATCGAATCAAAGTTCATAATCAGGTCGTGTCGGTGAACGACGAGGCCTTGATCGAACCCTATGTGGAACATACCGACCCGTCCAGCATGTCCGGAAACGTCCGTGATAACCTTGGGCCTGTCACCGTGCCTCCCGACACCTACTTCGTCTTGGGTGACAATCGGGAAGAGAGCCTGGATAGTCGATTCTTGGGACCGATCAGTAAGGAGCACATTCTGGGGCGGGCGATGTTCATCTACTGGTCGGTTAATCCAGGCACGAGAACTCCACGCTGGGACCGCCTCAATCAACCGGTGCAGTAGCCGCAGTGGTGACACATCCGTGTGAGGCAGTACCGTGGCGCCCTCTTACTTGCGAGTCCAGGTTTCTCATGGTATCTGGACCAAGCCAGGTGAATCTTGTTCGATGCCGCGCCGGCCCGACATTCGAGGATTCGAAGGCGCGTGTCATGATGGCTGATCCGCGCGTGAAAAGAACAGCCTGACGGGAGTCTCACTGTGCTCGGAATGTGCGATCCTTTGCTAGGCGTCTCCTCGATGCTGCTGGGTGGCGCGGCTGCCTACGTCATCCTCAGTATCGCCGAACGGATGCGCGCTCCCGACCAAGGCCCCGTCCGGTTGCGATGGTTGACGATCGGCGCCGTCGCCGCGGGCCTTGAAATCTGGGCGATTCACTACATCGGCAATCTGGCATTCTGTCCCTCGGTCTCAGCAGCCCAGGACTCAGGGCTCGCCGTGCTTTCGTTTCTCTCCGCCGGGGCGACAGGAGCCGTCGCCGTATACCTGATCAGCAGCCATGCCTACAGTCGGATGCGTCTCATCTCCGGGGGCATGCTGATGGGTGGCTGCATGACCCTGACCCATTTTACCAGCATGATGGCGGTCCACCAGCCGATCGATCTCCAGAATGATTTGTTGCTCTTTGTGCTGTCGACGGTTGGGATCGTGGCACTGAGCATCATCGGCATCGTGATCGGATCGTGGAATATCACGAACAGAAACTGGCGAGTGACAGAAAAGGCGAGCGCCATGGGGATTGCTCTTTCTGGGTCTCACTTCATCGGGATGATTCCGACGTATGGTATGTCCGGCATCACGACCAGTGGTCCGCCGCCGGGAATCGAGGTTGACCTCCTCGCGGTGGTTGCCGTCTCGCTCTCGACCCTCCTGGCCATCATCGATCGGCAAGTGACGGCGGCATCGAGCCTGGCGCGCGATACCCATGCGCAGCTGATCGAAGCCATCGAAAGTGTTCCGCAATGGTTTGCTCTCTTTGACGTGGACGACCGTCTGGTCATCTGTAACCGCAAGTATCGGGAGGTGATGTCCGGAGTCGGTGCGGACGTGCAACCAGGCGACACGTTCGAGTCGATTATTCGCCGTATTGCCGAACGGGGTGATATCTACGCGGCGCTCGGTAATATTGAACCATGGGTGAAACAGCGTCTTGAGATGCACCACAACCCTCAAGGACCGTATATTCAATATCGATCTAGTGGAGAATGGCTCCAAATCAGCGAGAAGAGGACTCACGATGGCGGCATTGTCGCCATCGCCACCGACATTACGGCCTTGAAACACGCAGAACAGGCTGCTGAGGATGCCAAGGCACGATTGGCCGATTCGCTGGCCTTGGTGGAAACCGCCAAGGCCCGCATGCAGGAAGAACTGAATGTCGGCCGGGATATTCAACGGAGTATGCTCCCACGCGTGTTCCCGGCTTTTCCGGATCGGAATGAGATCGAACTCTACGCAGTGCTCGAACCGGCTCTGGAGGTCGGTGGCGACCTCTATGATTTCTTCCTGGTCGATGACCATCGACTCTGTTTCGTGATCGGCGATGTATCGGGCAACGGTGTCCCAGCCGCGCTCTTTATGGCAATGACCAAGATTATGGTGAAGACGCTGGCGGCCTCCGATCCCTCACCCGCCAGCATCGTTACGCATGTGAACGATGCGCTGAGTGCGGACAACGACAGCTGTATGTTTGTCACTCTGTATCTCGGCATCTTGAATCTCCGTGACGGCACATGTCTGACCACGAACGCGGGCCACAATCCTCCTCTATTGAAGCGGCAAGATGGACAGTTTGAGTGGTTGACGGCCAAGGATGGTCCCCTGGTTGGTGCCATACAAGGGATCGCCTTCAAAGAGAGCACGTTCCAATTAGGACCGGGAGATGAGCTTTTCTTGTACACCGATGGAGTTACCGAAGCGGATAATCGGCGGCGCGAACTGTTCGGCAACGACCGGTTGAAAACAGTCCTTACGCGGTCTCGGGCAGTCTCAGTAGTCGATCGCCTTGGTGAGGTCATGAACGCGGTGAGGACCTTTGCAGGGGAAGCCCCGCAGGCGGACGATATCACCATGTTGGGACTGCGATATCACGGCGTCACCCCGTCCAATGTGGCAGCTCTGGTCTTCCACCAAACAATGCCCAATCAATTGATGGCCATTCCGGACCTCCAGATGGCTTTTGAGCAGTATGTGGCACAATGGGAAGCGGCCAAGCCGCTGATCCCTACACTCAATATGGCGTTGGATGATCTGCTCAATAATGTCGTGCAATATGCCTTCCCCAACGACCCGACGAAACATCATATCGAGTTGGAAGGAGAAGTACGCGATGCGTGGGTCATCTTCACCATTACGGATGATGGCATTCCCTTCAACCCCTTAACGGTCGCGCCACCGGATCTGTCGCTGCTCCTTCATGAACGTGAGATCGGCGGCCTGGGGATTCACTTGGTGCGTTCCATGTTTGACGAAGTGTCCTACCATCGCAATGTGGGACGCAACGTCTTGACGGTGAAAAAGAAGTTGGCATCTGAAACATCCGCCACTATGAA
>JACRQB010000133.1:8403-12686 GCA_016222925.1 Nitrospirota bacterium
ATCTCTCCCGCATTTCGTACATTTCCTCGATCGGGCTCCGGGTGATCCTGAAAGCCGTGAAGGCGATGATTCGAGCAGACGGGAAAATGGTGCTCTGCGGGGGGAACGACCATGTCCGTACAGTGCTGCAATTAAGCGGGGCGCTGATGATGAGTCTCTATGCCTCAACATTGGAAGAGGCCCTATCAAAGGTCCAAACGGTACGTTGACGAGCTGCCGGTCTGCTAAGATAGAATGACGATCGTCTCCTAATAAGGAAAGGGACATAATGATGGATCAAGGAACCAGACACACGTTGACGGTGACCTCCCGTGAGAATGCCGGAATCACCTTCGTCAAGATGCAGGGCAGCCTCTCCGCCACTACTGCGGAACAGGGAAACCAGGACATGAAAAAGATCGTGGATGCGGGTGCAAAAAAGGTCATCCTCAATCTGGCAGATGTGGACTATATCAGCAGCGGAGGCATCCGGGTCCTGATACTGGCGTGCAAGCAGCTCAACAATGTTCAAGGGCAGATGAAGATTGCTGCTGCGAAAGGAATGGTCAAAGAAGCTCTTCAAGCCAGCGGCTTTGACCTGCTGAACCGGGTGTATGGAGAAAGTATTCAATTGTGCAACACAGAAGAAGAGGCTGCCGCCGCCTTTACGGGCTAGCCATTTCAGGGTTCTCCATCGTGCCGCATGCCCCGCGACGACCCAAATAAGATCGAATCTGCTCGAGCCGGGGCTCGACGACTCATTGAGCAGACGCCGAAGATATTAGCCGGATTGGCCGCCTTGAGTGGGGTAGCCTATCTCGCCGGATCGATTTATACGAGAGCCTATTTTTCAGAATTCGGAGCCTCGTGGATCTTAGAAGAGGTTCCGGCCGCGACCTATTTCAGTCAAAGCTGGGTGCCGCTGTTACTGATGCTCTACTTCGGGTATCTGGCTACGACAAACCTTGCAAGGATCGGGAGTCAAGACGAGCTGACAGAGAACTTTCAATTCAAGCTTTCTGTGGCCGTGGTCCAGTATGGACCATGGTTCTTGCTCACGCTCTTCGTCATAACCCTGCTCCTGAGCACATTCAGCCATGTCAGATCGGCGATCGTGCTGGCGATCTTCGGTATCGTCGCGCTTCTGCTGCTGCTCAGCTCGGCATTCGAGCTGCTTGTGGTGCGGTTCAATACAACAATGGACCGGCTCATTGATCTGTCAATGGCGTATATCGCTTTCGCCGTGATTGCCGTCGGTCTGTATGTGCTCCCCGCACAGCTCGGACTGAATTGGGCACGGCTCGATAAACGACCAACCTCCGCGCTGCCCACAGTGTATCTGCGCAGTGAAGCCGAACAGGAGTATCGGCTGCTGTTCTCAGTTGGGGAGCGCTTGTACGTGTTTCCGGCTAGATTCGAGGGGACCTATCCGTCAGTCCAAACCACGGCCCTCGCCAACGTCAGCTTTGTGCCCCCTGAGCGATAAGAAGGATCAGGTTGTGCGATCACACTTCCGCTCCATGGCCAGGCTGCTTCATGTGGCATGGCTGGTGTACCCAGCCCACCGAGTGTGCGCGTTCTCCCTGGCGGTGGCCCTGACAGCATCAGGCTGTGCCTCGGTGGCCAAGATAACGAACCTCTCGGAGGAATCCTGCCGCATGTCGTTTACTCATCAACTGTCGAGTATTCTCACTCAGGAGGGTGAAAAGCCTGAGCTTGCGGATGCCCTTGCACACAAGACCGTCTCCACCCTCACGACCTACGATCTCGGACCACGCCCCTTCGCCATTGCCGCTCCATCTGGCACTGACTACCGGTTTTTCATCGACCATAAGGGAGCAGACTGTGTGCTGACCCTCTTTGGACGACGGAAGGGCTTTATTTCCTACACCAACAACCTGACCTACATTGCCACCGAGATCGTTCCGGACTGCGCCTGCGCCGAATAGCCAACCTCGTCGTCTCACCTGTTCCCTCCTCCCACATCATGCAGGATCATGGGATGATGCATGACTTCTAGCCCTTCATGAAGAAGTTTTCATCTTCTCCTAATGATCTCTTCATGTTCCGGGATTATAACGTAATTCAAGGATGAGCCAAGGCTGTGGGCGCGTAAGTCGCTTACATTACGATGCTCAAGACGATGGTTCAGGCACAATAGCACAAGGAGGACCCGCTATGAAGAATGTGACAAAAGGACTCACTCTCTCCACATCTATTATCCCTGCTCCGATGAGACGAGGACCCACACGATTGTCACCGAACCATCTTTTGGAATTAGTGACCCGGTTGTGCATCTTCAAAGCTGAGCGTTGGGGACGCCGAGCACTCTTTTATGAGCGGCACCGCGACTATTTCCCTCGAATGTCCGCCGGTCGATTCGTGAATCGTTGTCGTGAATTGGAAGCGAATTACCGAGCCCTCGCACAGATGATGTTCCTGATCCCGACAGAGGATCGGTTGGTTCCAGTGCGTGCGTTGGCTCTGTCAAAGCTATAAGGCGGCAGGTTTTCCCCCGGAGTGCTTTGCCGGACAGAGGCTGCCTCATATCAGCTGGTGACTGTGTGTGGGCGGACAGGTATTGAATATCCTGTCCGCCCCGCTTGTGAGAGCCATCCCCTCGGATAACATGAGGCGAACCCGACGCACTGTGAATCTATCCTGTTCCGAGGCTCGGCTCGAGCCTCGGGTGCTTCGCGACCTGCCTGGTGACGATTTTTTGAAAACAGGCTGATCCTGGTCTTGCGCTATCGTCCCATTCCAACGTAACATCAAGCCTGCTATGAGTCGTCGTTCCTTACTCTCCACGATTCCACGACCATCATCGGCAGAAAGGTAACGGTTTCCGTGACGAAACAGAGTCACCCTTCGGTGCCCGCCGGCCCGACCGCAACAGGATTTTCACCAGGATTCGTTTCCTTAGGACTTGAAGCACCGCTTCTCACGACGTTGGAAACGTTGGGCTACGAAGAACCCACCCCCATCCAACGCGAAGCGATTCCGCCGCTCCTTGCAGGCCGAGATTTGCTCGGACAGGCGGCGACCGGCACCGGCAAGACTGCGGCATTTGCGTTGCCGTTGCTGCAGCGAATCGGTCATGAAGCCAGGGCTCGCCCATCAGCGCTTGTGCTCGTGCCGACGCGCGAGTTGGCGATTCAAGTCGGAGAGGCAATGCAACGGTACGGCAAGGAATTACGCATGACTGTGTTAGCGGTATACGGTGGGCAGGCCATCGGTCCACAGTTGCATGCGCTCAAGCGGGGAGTCGACGTGATCGTCGCCACACCGGGCCGAGCCTTGGATCATATCCGCCGTGGCACGCTGAAGCTGCACGAGGTGAAGATCGTCGTATTGGACGAGGCAGATGAAATGCTCGACATGGGGTTTGCGGATGATCTGGACGCGATCCTGACCGGAACGCCCAAGACCAAACAGACCGCCTTGTTCTCCGCGACGATGCCTCCACGGATTCGCTCGATCGCCCACCGGCATCTCCACAATCCCGTCGAGATTACGATTGCAAAAGAACCGGTCAAGGCCGGCACGGCCCCACGCGTCCAGGTGGCGACCGATGTGGCTGCGCGCGGCCTGGATATCCCCCAAGTATCACACGTGATCAACTACGACCTCCCGTCCTCCGCTGAGGTGTATGTGCATCGGATCGGCCGGACCGGCCGAGCTGGTCGAGAAGGCATGGCTATCACGATTCTTGATCCTCGCGAACAGCGTCTGCTGCGAACGATTGAACAGCACACCAAAGCTCAGGTCACTGTCCTGCCGGTGCCCAGTGTCGCCGATCTTCGCGTCAAACAGTTGGAGCGGATCCACGCGGCCATGGCAGAGGTCTTGCGCGATGGTAAGCTGGATGGATTTACACCACTTGTAGATCGGCTGGCCGCCTCCCACTCAGCAACCGATGTGGCAGCAGCGGCGATCAAACTGCTGGTTCGGGCGCAGGGTGGGGAGCGTCCGGAACAAGAGATTCCCGGGTTGCCTGCCAGACAGTCGGAATTCGGCAGGCCGGTCCGGCAGGCCGGTCGCTATGACGACCGATCCCGCAGCATATCCTCCCGACCCGAACGTCGGCCGACAGGACCGCCCCGGCATGGTGGACAGCGGGAGACCGGCATGGCACGGGTGTACATCGGCGCTGGACACGAGGCCGGTATCAGGCCGGGCGACCTTGTGGGCGCAATCGCCAACGAGGTGAAGGTCAACTCCAACGTCATCGGCGCGATCGAGATCGAAGATCGGTTTTCCATCGTCGATGTCCCGGAATCCCTCGCCGCCCGTATTATCGACCT
>JACRQB010000134.1 GCA_016222925.1 Nitrospirota bacterium
AGGCTGAGGAGGGTGCGCCTCTATGAGCTGGTTTGCCCATCTCTTCCCGACATGTCAGGAGATGTCCCGATTGCTGTCCGACACGATGGATCGTCGATTGCCGTGGCATGTGCGGACGCGCATACGCATCCATCTCCAGATGTGTGAGGTCTGCAAGAGCTACCACCACCAGCTGAGACTGCTCCGCAGCCTGCTGCTGCGAAACCCTGCGCAGCACAGCGAGCGAGAGTCTACACTGCAACCCGGCCTATCCGTTAAGGCGAAAGAGCGAATTCGCCGCGCGCTCGATTCGTACCGTTCATAACGTAGCTGCACATGAAATCGTAGGCCGCACCCTAGCCCATATTATTCATGAACGTTTCTACTGCAACCGCCGATACGCCGCTGCGACCAGCTTGGCCGCGAGCTTCGCGCGGCCAGCGGACAGGCTCGCCCTTCGTGACCTCGACATACTGGTTCAAGTATGCCTCGGTCTCTCAGGGCTCCTCGACATACTGGTTCAAGTATGCCTCGGTCTCTCAGGGCTCCGCGTGCCCGTCTCGCCTGGCGTCTTGGCGGTTTCGTCACGAACCGTCATGAATAATGTGGGCTAGGAATATTTTTCAACCGGTCTGTGAAAAATCACGTTCTTGTCCGAGAAGCTACCATGGCGAGTATCACCTGAACCTACCAGGAGACGATCTGACGCAGCATTCGAATTCACACTATGCTTTGATCATCGGGGGATCCAGTGGAATTGGCTTGGCCACTGCAAAATGCTTGCTGGAGCGTACCGTACCCGCGGCCATGGACCTGGCAGATCGCCACGTTCGTGTCAACGCGGTTTCCCCCGCGGTGGTCAAGACGCCTATTTGCCGGGCCTTCATTGAGCCGAGCAAAATTGATGAGACCTTGACCGGCTTCAACAGCTTTCACCCAATTGGCCGGATTGGCACGGCAGAGGATGTGGCCAAGTCCATAAACTTCTTGCTGAGCGATGATGCGGCATGGGTGACCGGCGCTATTTGGGATATCGACGGTGGTGTCATGGCCGGGCGGAACTGAAACGATCGCTCATCTCTTCAACTAAGGAGGCATTATATGTATGACATGAACAGCATCAAGAAGCTGCCGAAACTCGGTTCTAAAGCAAGTGAAGCGTGGCAAGCCTTTGTCGCATTCGACAAGGCGGCGTTTGCCGATGGGGCTCGCAAGGCCGGAGCAAGTGAGGAGGAGTTGGTTGAGGCTGGTTTCGTCGCAGCAGCCCTGAGAGCCGGCGCTGCCGTGACGCACGCGACTCATCTGATCAAAGATTGAGGAGTGAACCTGACGGAGGCTATTCAACGCCTTGTCGCAGAAGAGCATCGATTGCACGAGCAAAGGGCACACTCCAAAGCCGATCGCAAGCGGCTCGAGCAAGTCCAGGTTGAGCTCGATCAGTGCTGGGACCTCTTGCGCCAGCGCCGCGCCCTTCGTGAGGTCGGCTTTGACCCGGACGACGCGGAAGTTCGCCCGCCACAGGTTGTTGAAAATTATGAGTAGTAGAGATAGAGATGGGGTGAGCGCGAACCAAGCAAGCTCGACCGACATGCGCTACGAAATGGGTTTCGGCGCCGGTTTATTTTCGGAAATTCAGCAAGGGCGTATTCATGAGGATCATGGCTAAACTTAAATCCGATGACCTCAAGAGTTTCCTTGAGATACCGTATGACGAGCTTGAAGAAATGAATCTCAAGGCGGCGCAGCGTGCTGAGAAGGCCGGAGCCAAAGAGATGGAGCAGGAATATACCTCGTGGCTTAAGAAGGAAACGCACATCAAGGCCGTGACATTGTGTTTCTCAGACATTGAGGGCCGTCTCCACATGCTCGACTACGACAAGAAGTACCTGCTGGAGTCGTTGGGCAATCTGACATTTGACGGGTCGTCCATCCGCGGGTTCACGCCGCAACATGAGTCGGATCTGCGTCTTGCCGTCGACTGGTCCTCCATCCGATATCTGCCGGCCGATGTGATTGGAGCAGGGAAGGTGATTTTCTTTGCGTCTGTATTGAACAGCGATCGGACACCATATCACAGCGATTTCCGCGGCATGCTGAAATCATATACGGAGAACCTCAAGAAGAAAGGCCTTACGGCATATGCCGCCAGTGAAATTGAGGGCTTCCTTGTGGAAGGGCAGAACGCCGAGCAGCGTTACGGCGAGAACGGGTTTAAACTCATTTCAACGGGCGGGTACTATCACTCACTCCCGCTGGACACACTTCGCCAGTTTATTGATAAGTCGGCGGAGGCACAGCGGGCCCTGGGCTTCAAGAACGAAAAAGATCATCCGGAGGTCGCGCCGTCACAGTTCGAAATGAACTTTTCCTATGCCGATGTGGTTCGCGCGGCAGATCACGTGCAGTTGTACAAGCTGATCTGCCGGCAGGTGGCTCGATCCATGGGCCACACGGCCACGTTCCTTCCAAAGCCATTCGTCGGGATCAATGGGTCCGGCATGCACACCAACTTTTCTCTGAGCAAGAATGGCAAGAATATTTTCTACGACGTGAAGGGGAAAGATGGGCTTTCCGATGTGGCATGGGACTTCATTTTTAAACTCTTGAATCATGCGCCGGAGATCTGCCTGGCATTTAACTCGTCGGTGAATGCGTATCGCCGTCTCGATCCGCACTTTGAAGCACCGAATCAGATCAAGGTTTCAGCGATCGATCGTGGCTCCATGATCCGCATTCCGATGGCCAATGAAAAGACGGCGCGCATCGAACTGCGTTCAGTCGCTCCCGATGCAAATCCCTACCTTGTGCTGTACACGATGCTCAAGACCGGCTTTGAAGGGGAACACTTGGAAAAGAAAGAGACGACGGGTGATCGCGCACGATTCCTTCCGAGTAGCATCAATGACGCCATCGCGCTATTTCATGAGTCGAAGTTTATCGCCGATATCCTTGGCGAGGACAGCAAGCAGAAATATGCCAGCTTCAAGCAGTTAGCGGCAGATCGATCTCCGAAAGAACTCGGTGCGATGGTGAAGGCTTCGGAAGTTCTCTTTCACCACGAAGTCACGAATCAACTGCTCTGGAATCAGTTCTAGTCGACATTGGATCCACTGTAGCGATCAACTCGCTTTTCTTCACGCAACGCCGGGTGACTCCTCACTCTCAGCCCTCACGCTCACG
>JACRQB010000273.1 GCA_016222925.1 Nitrospirota bacterium
ATCTCGAATCGAGGCGATTCGACGATCCTCACCTTCAATGTGTTCCGTGCTGCTGTCCTGAATGCGGATGTCGCCGTACTCCGCACCCGCTGCCGCAATGCGCTTCAGCGCAAGCTCGGCAAATTCGTCCCAGGTCGGAGAGCTCATGGTGATCACTCTCAAATTAAATGACGGGATGGGTCAGTATAACAGGTGAGAAGGAAAACGGTGAAAGTATGAGGAGCGAACGAACGAGATCAGCTTTGCATCGCCGAGTTTGACGCGAACACCGTCACCTCTGTTCCCACCACATTCAAAGCCGGCTCATGCTGATCGGGCCTCAAAACAAGCGGGCGGCTGGAGCTGACATTGCTTTGAATGACCAAGAAACGTTCGACCGCCGCTTCGTTACATCCCATGGTTCGTCGACCATATCATGTATGTACGCGAGGATCGAATGGCGCGCCGTTCACGACCAACCGTACCACGCGTCACGTATCGAGCCTGCATTTGCCGCGAGAATCCGCGGGTGTTCGCGGAGCCATTCGAGTACAGCATCACGATCATCCGTGGTTGCTGATCCGCGAAACTGGCCTTGCACGATCCCGGACCACGTGTAGTGTCCGCCCCCGCCATATTGTAGGTTCCTTGATTCGATCATGTCGATGAACTCGTCGGTCACCACATCAAGTTGATCTTGAGTGAGCAACGAATCCACTTCGAACCTCACCTCGAAGCACTCCTCCTGGAACTCGCCGATCCGGCATTTCTTTCGAAGGCGTTTCTTCATACACGACTTCCTATCGACGAACTATGTTTAGGCCGATCGGCATAAGAACCGGGTCTGCCAGTTCCTGTCCGCACAACACGCCACTACGTATTCACAAACGATACTTCATACTCCTTCCCGTTTCAATAAGTCGTGTCCGATCACCCATTTATGGAAGGTTCTTAGGCGGATCGGCCTAACACTGACCTTCGACTCAGAGCTAACTCTGGGAAACGGGCCGCTACTTGCCTTTAAGATAGACACGTTGAAAAGCTGTAGCGCCGCTCATCACGCTCGTTGACAACCGACAAGCGTACTCCTACCCTTCCATCAGACAGGCCCGCCGTTTTACAATTAGGTAAGGTTGGTCTCTATAGCGGAGGGTTCCTCATGCAACAGAATTATACGGCTGTGATCAAACAAGATGCCGGGTGGTGGATTGGCTGGATCGAGGAAATACCGGGTGTGAACTGTCAGGAGCAGAGCCGTGAGGTATTAGTAGAGACGCTCCGAGTCACTCTACGGGAAGCACTGGAACTCAATCGTCAGGAAGCGTTAGGCGCCACCGGTGAAAATTTTGAGGAAGCCTCCATCGCGGTATGAAAGGTGAGTAGCTGCTTCGGCATTAAGGCATCCGCGTTGGACGCTAACACCGTCACCTGTGTTCCCACCACACTCAATGCGGGCTCATACTGATCTGGTCTCAAGACAAAGGATCGAACGCTCATGACCTCGCAGCCTCCTACAAAGATGGAGATTATGTGCCGTGCCGCATAACGTTTGAATTGGTGCGGCACCCACAGGGGTCCGCACCAATGAATAGTTAGAGCTTCATTTGAAGACGATTCCAACCAAGTCCTCGATGAAGCTGCTGACCTTCTTCTCGCCAATCTTGTATTTCCCTGGATGCCCGCACTTATTCCTAAGATCCAAACAGTCCTCCAAGACGGACCTTTGATTCTTATCTAGGAGGCCAAGTTCTTGGAGTGAAAGAAGCAGGACCGACTCCTTGACGAGAACCAGGTCATCTGCTTTTTGGATCGGTTTTGCCTTTGGGTCAAACTTCACCACGGCCTTTGAAACATTTGCGGGGCCACAGGAAAACGCGTCGTCACGTAGTTTCTTAACCGCGCCAGCCCATAAAAATACGACTGTCGCCCTCAGAGCGTTAACCTGAAGGCACTTAATGGATTCCAGTAAGTAGTCGACCACGTCAGGATCTGTGAGGGCAGACACAAGCTGCTTGAGAGAAGAAACGTCATTTTCAATTTCGACGTCATGGGCGGGAAGACCAACAAGCCCTCTTACGTGTTCTAGGCCGGTTGTTGTTAGCCTCCAAACGAACCGATTGCCGTCCTTGCCGACAGCGTCAACGTAAGGCGCAGATTTCGATAACGTGTCTGCGAGATTGAGTTTGGCAGCTTTGGGGACCCTTGCGCGGTTCATAAGGATGCGGAGCGCTTCCACTGTGAGCGGCTCTCCTTTTTCGAAGCGCTCATGAAAATACATCGCTGCGAGGCAAAGCTCCCTAATGGAATGGGACCTAAGGGGATGGAGAAACTCGACCAGGGTCATTTGCTAATCTTTCGGGATAGCCTTGTTGCCCTTTTTCACCTTATATGCTTCTTTCAAAGAGGTCTCTCCACTTACTGTCGGCTGCCACCCTTTGCCTTGTTGATTGAAGAGGCTCTTGCCATTCCTTTTCGCCTGCCTCATGGTGTTATCAGGCCGCCCGGGTATTACCAAACCACAGGAATCCCCGAGTTCTTTAATCTCTTTCACAGTCATTGGATAGACCCCGTAGGTCGAATACAGCCATGCGGCAAGCAACAGGACGTTATCAGCTGGTTTCTTATGTTCATATGCCTTGATGAAGTCGGCAAGCTCAGTGGGGGCGTCCTTGCCGGTTTCAGTACCAGCATTGGACTGTTCATTGTCATCCTCGTCCTTGGGCTTTTGGGTTGCCTTTTCGCCAAAGTACCGTAGTCGAAGCATTTCGAAAGCTGCAGCTCGCATCGATGGATCGAGCTTCGCCACGAACTCGCTGATCTCAAGCAGTTTGGCTTTCAGTTCTTCGATACTTTTCTTATCCATCGCCGTTACTCCTAGAATTGGGGCTCTAACGTCGGCGCTAAGGGGCATGCCGCTTGCGGCGCGTCCCCTTGAGCGCCTGGCTAGCCTGTGCGTCGAATACACGGCCCATTTCAAAGTCGATGTAGCGATGGAGCCGAATGACGCGACCGTCCTTCATCTTGACTCGGCAAACACACAGGAAGGGGCCATAGGCAGAAGTGGAAATGCCGAGGAGGCCGTCTTTAGGCATTTCACGAAAGACCCGGTTTCCCCAATGTGCGCCTAAGAAGAACTCTGCGTACTCGACATCCGCCTTGAGGTCTGCCTTGTGACGGACCAAGAAAATGAAGATGTCGTAAACCTGACCTTGGTCCGAGGAAGGTTCAATGACGTGAGCCAAGAACAGCCCGGAGTTTGCCTCGTAAATACCGTCACGCTCCTTCGACCAGTCATCAGGCGCTGGAGTGGATGAAGGCGCCTGAGACGGAGCGACCTTTTCAAGTGACATCAGATCTTGGCCGAGTTCGAAAGGGCCAGCCTTGATGGGGCTGCCCGACTCAATACGAGAGCGGAAGGCCTCAAGCAAACCCTCGATGTATGTGCCGAAGCGGTACAGCACGTAGCCAACCAGCCCAACCCAGGCCAGCGTTTCTACAAGTGAGAGCCACTCTTTCATGTCGCGGTGAGCAGGCTAACTATGTTTAGGCCGATCCGCATAAGCGCGGGACCTGCTAATTTTTGTCTGGACTAAAACAGTCCCGCAATGCCGGTGGCGATCTTCTCTTGCACGATGGGCGTAGCTTCGGGAATGTCGATGGATTTTTGCCGGACGTGGCCCACCATCCGCATCTGCTGCACTTTCGGACCGGCTACGACTTGACCGCCCACCGGCTGGCCAAGCGGTTTCCCCATTTTGCGATCAGTGATTTGCACATCCGTCACGCAGAGGTAGATCACCCCGTCCTCTTTCGGAGCTTGCTGCATCTGCATGCCGGGCATCCCGCCAAAACCCGCGCCTCCGCCGCTCATGGCCATGGCATGCCTCATCATGGCACTCATGTCCGGCATGCCTCCACCCATTGGCATCCCGCTCATGCCAGCCATACTCATAGAGGGATCACCGCCGATTGCATTGACCGAGGCCATAACGGTTCCCCCGCTGCTGACACCTGCTCCGAATCCGGCCTTCGCCACCTGTTCGGGCGTCACGCCCTCTGCGGCTTTATGACAATAGACCACCTTGGCCTGAATCCAATAATTCGCTTGTTGGGGATCGGCGGATACTTGGTAGCCTTTGGTGGTCAGCTTGGTCTGAATGTCGGTGAGGGTAACCAGTTGGTTCTCTGAAATATTTCGTAGCTGGAGATAGGCCGTGCGGTGCATGCTGGGATCGAGAAAGACCGTGTTGCTGTTCATGAGGCCGGATCGGATGATGTTGGAACAGCCGGTGGTCAGTTCGAGCAGCAGCAAGATCATGAGGAGTGAGAGGTAAGGCGTGAGGCGATTATGCGAAGGCATGACTAAAAATTTCCGGCCACGGCGGCGCTCAGTTTCTGTTGGAGCAACGGCGTCGCTTCGGCTTCGTCCAATTTCTTTTGATGCACATCGGCGGCCAGTCTGGTTTGGTACACGCCGGGCTCCTCGCCTGTTCCTGTCTTCATTCCGTTGGGGACTGGCACGGGACTCTGCTCGGTAATTTGCACGTCGGCCACGCAGGCATAATTCACGTCGTCCGGCATCTTGGGAGCGGATGACGAAGAACTGAAGAGATCGCCGATGCCTTGGATCGCGCTCAACCCCATCGATGCCGCAGCGCCGCCCATTGCGCCGTATGGTCCCGCCATACTCGCCATGCTGGTCAGGCCTTGCATGGCACCCATCGCCGAATTGAACGCGGAACCGTACCCGCTCGCCACCATCGCCTCAACAGGCATTTCGGGCTTTGTAATATTGCAATACACAATGTTCGCGAGCACGACGTAATGAGCGGCGCTGGGGTCTTGGATGATCTGATAACCCTTTGCGGTTAAACGAGCGCCGAGATCGGAGAGCGACACGCCTTGGTTGTCCGATGAATTGCGCGCCTGGATAAACACCGTTTTCGCCGTCGATGGCGCCAAGAAAAACGTGTTGCTCGTGATGAGGTCGGAGTCTTTGATGTTACCGGCGTAGGCGGGGAGCGGGAGGCAGAGGGCGATGGTCAACGCGAAATAGCGCAAGCTCTGTTCCTCCTTTGAGCCGAGGCGGATTGTACGCCACCGCTTTGGGAACGGCAACTACCCAGAATTCTCTTTAAGGACCTCCACTGCCGGCCGGTTGGGCCGTTTGGCTCGATTTCCGCCTCAGCGTCATGGTCGTGACTTCGTTGCACAGTTTCTTGCAAGTGGTCTTCATTGTCTTGGTTGCCAGCACATCGCCCTGGTTCACGATCGTCCAGCCGTTCACGGGGAACCCAGCCAGTTGCCAATTGAACGTCATAAACCGTGTGATATTGAACAGGCCGCTCCAGAAGGCCGTCGGCACCGGAGGCGGGGGAGTTACTCCCTTGCCCTCGACGATCACAATGCAGGGCGCCATCAGTGACGGGACCGTCTCGTAATACAGCGGCCCCTGGCCGACGTAGCCTCGCTCTCGCGTATACCGCAAGGGCACGACGGCGCGCGCATGCGATTTTCCATATTGCACCGTGCCGACGATCATGCTGTCGAACTCCAGCACCAGCGACGGCGCGGCCATTTGCCAGAGATTCTTGGACTTGATACGGCCCGCCTTCGATGTGCCCTTGTTGACATAAAAGCCCGGCGGATCGTTCGGGTCGCCCAAGTCCGATGGAGCGACAAACCGAAAGACGGCCGGCGTCCTGGGCGCAGTTCCGACGGAAGCCGGCGACGCATGACCGCCTCGATAGTCTTCGATCTCGGATAGCCGACCCCAGGTCGGTTGAGCGCTCTTCACCGTGCGGATTTCTGCTTTCACGTCGGTGGATTGGCCCGGCGCCACGTCCTCCGTTTTGGTCGGCGGCGTAAAGTGCAGTTTCACGCATTCGCTGCCGTTCTGCTGGTCGTCCGGCTTGTTCCATTTATTTTCGGCTTCGCCGTAGGCTTTCTTCGCGAGATACGCGATGATGTCTACGCCCTTTCTCGCCATCGAGAG
>JACRQB010000135.1 GCA_016222925.1 Nitrospirota bacterium
CAACAGGGGGCCACACTGTTGTTGGAACGCGAGGTGATCACAGGGGCTGAGCTGAAAACTATTATGGAGAAGTCATGAGCGGACGTGATGGCCTTCTTGTGGTTTTCAGGCAACAGTCGTCATGAAGCGTTATATGTGACGACATGACGAGCCGAAGCGACTGACGGAGTGAAGCTGGTGGAACAACAGGCAACGATCTCTGTCGAGAATAATGTGATTCGCTGCCGGGGGTCTTGGACTCTTCCAAATTTGTCCTGGCTGGAGCGCAGAGGCCGAGCGCTTCGATGGCCTGATGCCCCTACCGTCCTCTACGACGCCGGCGAAGTGACTGCGATGGATACGGGTGGCGCGCTCATACTGCAGCGCTGCATCGACGGCGTGCGGCGCAAGGGACAGCAGACTGCACTCCAAGGGTTAAAACCTGAATTCGGCGAGTTGCTCAGGAAAATAGAAGTCGAGTGGTCTCGACCCGAGGGAGGAGTCGAGGTTCGCGGCGTGAGGTGGGTGGAGAGTCTCACGCGTATTGTGCAGTCTCGGCAGGTGTCTGTGATTCGCGCACTCGCATTTGTCGGAGAAAGCGCCATCGCATTCGGCCGAGCGCTGATACGGCCACGTTCCATACGATGGCGGGCACTCCTGCGAATTGTGGAATTGGATGGTGTGCGGGCCTTGCCGATCACCGGCCTACTGACGTTTCTGGTCGGTGTCGTGATTGCCTATCAGGGCGCAGAACAGCTCCGGAAGTTCGGCACCAACATCTTTATCGTGGACCTGGTCGGTATCTCGCTATTGCGAGAGATTGCGCCGTTGATCGTGGCGATCCTCATCGCCGGCCGGTCCGGGTCGGCCTATGCGGCGGAGATCGGCACCATGAAAGTGACCGAAGAATTGGACGCGGTGCGGACACTGGGTATTTCACCCATGAACTTGCTCGTGCTGCCGCGAGCGTTTGCCCTGGTTATCGCTCTTCCATTGTTAACGGTGTACGCGGATGCCGTAGGCGTATTCGGCGGTATGCTCATCGCCCTGGGAGAGCTCAATGTGAGTTTCGCCGAATTTTTGGCTCGATTCGAGGAAGCCGTTCCTGTGCGCCACTTGCTCATTGGGTTAGGGAAGGCGCCATTCTTTGCAGCGATCATCGCCTTGGTGGGTTGTTATCAAGGATTTCAGATTAGAGGTGGCGTCGACGACGTCGGTCGACACACCACCATCAGTGTCGTGCAAGGAATTTTTCTGGTAATCGTATTCGATGCGATCTGCAGTATTCTGCTCAATTGGTGGGATCTCTAACGGAGAGAATATGAAGGCTAAGGCTGAGGCCGAGCGAACTCCAGGAGTTCCCTTAGTCTCAACCTTGACCTGCTCAGAGTGAGGAAGCGTTCCTGATGCTGCCAGTAGCGAACATTGAGACGACGGTCATCGAGGTGAATCACGTCGTCACGAAGTTCGGCCAAGCGGTTGTGCATGAGGACGTCAGTCTGTCCATCCAACGGGGCGAAATTTTCGCGATTGCCGGTGGAAATGGGTGCGGCAAGACAACGCTATTACGTGAGATCATCGGCCTGATCACACCTTCGGCCGGAATGATTCGAATTCTTGGGGTAGACAGTCGGCAGCTGGAAGAAGGCAACGGCCGACCGATTCATCGGCGGTTCGGTGTGATGTTCCAGCATGGCGCGCTGTTCAGCTCATTCACGCTGGCGGAGAATGTTGCTGTGCCGCTGCGCGAGCATACGACGCTGAGTGAGGCGCTGATCCGTGATATTGTCGCTGCCAAGATTGCCATGGTGGGATTACCACCGGAGAGTGCTGTGAAGTATCCGAACGAACTCAGCGGAGGGATGCGAAGACGAGCTGCGCTTGCCCGAGCGATTGTGATGGATCCGGAGTTGTTGTTTCTCGACGAGCCGACTGCTGGGCTCGATCCGATCATCGCTGCAGGATTTGATGATCTCGTGCTCTCATTGAAGAGTCTCTTGGGACTGACGGTGGTGATGGTGACACATGATCTGGATTCACTGTGGCGGATTGCCAATCGTGTGGCAGTGCTCGGTCGTGGAAAGGTCCTGGGAATCGGAACCATGCAGGAGTTGTTCCGATCAGACGATCCCATCATCCGTGAATACTTCCGTGGCCCACGTGGAAGGGCGGCAAGCGAACAGGCGGCGTGGAACCACGATGGGCCTCACGCGTGAGACCTATTGTGAGAGGAACATGGTTCGTCTCTGAAATACGAGCAGCCGGATAGAGACGAATAAAGGCGCAAAGAATGGAACCAAAGGTCAACTATATCCTGGTCGGATCGTTCGTGGCGTTTCTTGGAGCGGCTGTCCTGGTTGGAATTTTATGGCTCGGGAAGACCGACTACCGCGGCTCTTATGACCGGTACGAGGCCTACATGAGGGAGTCGGTCGCAGGATTGAGCGTCGATTCGACGGTCAAATATCGTGGCGTGGATGTTGGGCGGGTCAAGGCTATTGCCTTGAGGGCCGATAATCCGGAGGAAGTTCTGCTGACCATGGACATTGTGCGTGGAACGCCGATCAAGACCGACACGCTCGCGGTGCTCGAAACTCAGGGGCTCACCGGTCTTGCCACGATCAACTTGACCGGAGGGAGCCGAGATGCGCCTTCGCTCCAAGCGCAGGACGGGCAGGCCTACCCGGTCATCAAGACCGGTCCGTCCCTTTTTTTTCGCCTCGATGAAGCCGTGTCTCGCCTCCTCTCTGAAGAGGGACTGGCCCAACTCCTCGTCGATCTTGATACAGCGGCGAAAGGAGCGGCAAAGGTGTTGGATGAAGACAATCGCACGATGCTGAAGAAAACGATCAAAGATCTCTCTGATGTGGCTCAGACCATCGCCGCCCACAAGACTCAGATTGAACACACCTTGAACGGAGCAGCCCGAAGCGCCGACAACCTCGTCACGCTGACCACTGCGTTGAATGCGCAGGTTCCTGCCTTGCTCGCGGGGGTCAACAAGAGCGTGACTGCGCTGGGCGTTGCGACGGACGAACTGGCCCGCACCAGCAAGACCGTCGGCACGGTTGTCAATGAGGCAAGACCGGAACTGCAGCAATTCACGCGGCGGACGCTGCCCGAAGCCGGGCAGTTGGTCACGGAGCTCCGACAGCTCACGGGGACTCTCACTCGGGTGGCCAGGGAATTGGAACGAGAGCCGAGTTCGCTCGTGTTTGGACGAAAAACGCCATCGCGCGGACCAGGGGAATAATGCTGTGTCAGTTGTTAGTTGTGAGTGGTGAATTGTGAGTTTCCGTTATAACTCAACAGTACACACCCAACACTCAATATTTGAAGCCTACGAGATACGTCGAGTGAGATCCTGGATGAAATATGGGCTGGCTCATGTAGCCTGTGCGCTGTTGGCGTTGACCGTAGCGGGGTGCCTGTCGCCCCGTGGGGATTCTGCGGAGGTTCACACCTATCAGTTGAGTCTGGATAGATGGCTCAGCGGGACCCGCTCCGGCGAGAGTGATGGCCCAGTGTTGCTTGTGAGTCAGCCTCAAGCCGAGCCAGGCTTTGAGACCCAGCGGATGGTGTACATCAAACGGCCGTACGAACTGGAGTACTATGCCGTGAATCAATGGGCCGAGACACCGGTGCGCATGTTTGCTCCGTTAATGGTCCAGGTGCTCAACCAGAGTGGTGTGGACTTGAAAGAGTCTACGATCCTGAGTACACGGGCTTTTGAAGTCGTGGAGAACGCCATGAGCGAGAATCCCTATGGGGGCGTCCAGGCTGCCAACCGAGCGGTGGCCGCATTGCTCGATCGAATCGGTTTGTGGCTTCGGCAGTGTGTGCCGCAGTCGCCTGAGTGCAATCGATAAGGGGAGCCTGTGCGGGATCCGGCGGAAGGAGCAAGTCGTGAGCAGCAGCAATCTGCCCATCCTCTGTGCGTTAGCCGCGGCTTGTTGGGTTGTCGCTTCTCCAGCGAGCCGCGCTGTCGCTGGCCCGAACCTGGTGCGAGGCAAGTAGGTCTACGAGAAGTATTGTCTGGCCTGCCATGGTCCGCAGGGAAAAGGTGATGGCGCGACGCAGTTTGATCCCCCTGTGGCGGATCTGACGGCGAGCGACGTGCTCCTGAATCCGGATTCCCGCCTCTTGAAGAGTATCCATGAGGGACGACCGAACACCGCCATGGATGCCTGGAAATCCAAATTATCAGACGAGGCCATCCGCGATGTTCTGGCCTATGTTCTAACGTTTCCGCGCTGATTGAGTCGATGAACCAGCATGAAAACTTCCTGGAAAACCGGGATCAGTTTCGGGTTGACGTCGGGGGTCATTACCACACTTGGGCTGATGGTGGGACTGCACTCGGGAACGCATTCGCGCGCCATCGTGATCGGTGGAATCCTGACAATAGCCATCGCCGACGCCATGTCAGACGCCCTCGGCATCCATGTGTCCGAAGAGTCGAAGAACCGCGGTCCAGTGAGCCAGGTCTGGGAAGCCACGCTCGCCACATTCGCTGCGAAATTTGTCGTCTCGGCCACCTTCGTCATCCCAGTCCTATTCGCTCCGCTCGATCAGGCAATTGTCATCAGCGTGGTGTGGGGGCTACTTTTACTCATGGCCCTGAGTTTCTTCATCGCGCGGACGCAGGCCGTTGCGCCTTGGAAGGTGATCGGCGAACATCTCTTTATCGCTCTCTGTGTGGTAATGATCACGCACGCGGTCGGCGGTTGGGTGAAGGGCTTCGTGGAAGCGGAGTGATGGGGCAAAAGCGGTAAGTGACGAAACGATGAGAAGACAACACGTAGGGTGGACACGGAGCCTCCTCTGGATCACAGTCGGTGGATTGCTCACGTTTCAGCCACCGACTTGGGGAGCGGACCTTGGCGAGGATGTTCCGGCAAATCGGCCGCATCGTGTCGTCATGCATCTCAACTCCGGTGACGAAAAGGTTCAACGCGGCATCCTCAACAACATCACGCATCTCTATCAGGAACTCGGGCCGCAGAATCTCACGGTTGAACTGGTGGTGCATGGGGCAGGCCTCCCGTTTCTGACGAAGAAAGGCACAGCATCGGCTGCTGAGTTGGCTGATTTAAAGAAGACGTACGGCATCAACTACACGGCTTGTTCCAACACCATGAAGACTATGCAGGTGACGCGGGAGGACTTGATCAGTGAAGTGGGCGATACGGTACCGGCTATGGTCCGGCTCATGGAGCGACAGGAACAAGGGTGGGTGTACATAAAGCCGTGACTCGTCGATCGTGAAACGTGAATCGTGCGAAGCCGACAAGGAGCTGCAATGGAATCAAAACCGAAGGTCTATCACTATCACACGTCGGTGAAATGGACGGAGCAGCGCAAGGGAGTCATCTCTTGTGCCGGCAAGCCGGATATCCAGGTCGCGACGCCGCCGGAGTTCAAAGGGCACGACGGTATCTGGTCGCCGGAGGACTTGTTCGTTGCCTCGGTCAACATCTGTGTCATGAGCACGTTTCTCGCTTTGGCTGAACGTGCCGGCTTGTCCTTCACAGGCTACGAGAGCGACGCGCAGGGCCGACTCGAATTCGTGGACGGCAAATTCCGATTCACGACAGTCGTCTTACAGCCCAGGATCTCCTTGAAGCCGGGTGAAGATCCCAGCAAAGCAAAAGAACTGATGACCAAAGCCGAAGCCAACTGCCTCATCTCCAACTCGATCACCGCTCACGTGGTGATCGAAGTGAATATCGTTCAAGGCCTCGCCGCATGAGCCGGCCGACGAGATTCGACGTTCACGTCAGGTCCAGTCCGTGGTGAGGCCGGATTTCTCCATCCCATTATTCCACGACCCACAGCGTAAAGCCGGACGCGTTGCACAGCAACTGATCGGTGATGTCCCCGCCGAAGAACCGTTTGATCCCGGTCGCGCCATGGCGGCTCACCACGATGGTCCCGAAGCCACCGTTTCGCGCTTCGTCGAGAATCGTGTGCGCGATGTCGTCTTCATGCCCGAACTTCAACGTGACGCGATCCAGAGGAAATCCGGTCTTCCCGAACAACTCCAGCGCTTTCACCAGGATCGGGTACTCAATCATGCTTTCCGTGCGAACCCAGGTCTCCTGATCCTGCTGCAACTCTTCGGCTAGGCGAACTTCCACTCGAGGGTCCTCGGAACCGCCGTGTTCCAAGAGTTCGCGTGGCATCGGTTTCAGTACATGAAACAACGTGACATGCACATCGCGAGTGTCACGCAGCAGAGTTCCCACATAACGCAGTGCCCGCTCGGAGTGCTCGGAGTCATCGACCGCGACCAGAATTCGCGAGACGCTGGTGTTCTCACGAAGAATCGTCGTTGGAAGAGGGCGCGGTACCATACATCACCAGACTTCCGAAGGCGAGCGGTGAAACTCCGCCACCACCGGAAAGACGAGTGCGGCAAAGTCCGCATATCGCATTCTGATCGCTTCCGAATGGGTACCGGCTTCAAAAACGATCTCCTTGTCCTCCGTGAGCGAGTGATCGACGTACACCGGGAGCCCATAGAGGACACCGAAGGGCGGCATCGCCCCCAACTCGCAGTCGGGGAAGAGATCTTTGAGTTCATCCTCGGTCGCGAGCCGTACCTGGTGGGCGGCGAAGACCGTCTTCAAACGATGGAGATCCACCTGCCAACTGGCCGGCAGCACCGTCATCACGAACCGCTCATTTACCTTCAGGATCACGACCTTCGCCATTTCCTTTTCCGGGGTATGGAGCGTCTGGGCGACCGCGGCGGCTCGAAAGGCCTCTGGATGAGGCAACACGTCGTAATGCGCGTATTCACGATCAAGATAGTCTTTGAGTGTTTGTGAGATGGGCATGGCGCACCTCCTGGATGATCAATGCGAAGGAAGAAGGCGTCCGACACGACGAACCCTCTCACAAAGCCTACCCTCTTTTCTGATCCCGTTCAACCGCCTGGAAAACTACGACGGTCAAGTCTTCGCACGCAGGGCTCATGAAACTGCGCAGGGCCTGTCCCCCCGACCTTCCGAGGGAGTCAGGAAAAGCGTTTGTAGGAACGAAACAAAGCGGAGAGGATCGGCAAATTGTGAACGCTAGGTGAAGAAAAGTTCTCGATCAAACGGCATAGGGTAGCAAGGAGCGCATTCCGCATCGAACCGGTCAGCCGCCGCACGGATTCTTCGTCCAAAGAGGTCGAAGAAGACGAACCTGCCAGGGCTGGGCCCTCTGTGGCCAGGTGTCGTCGTTCCCGTGCAAGACAGCCGTCACAAATGATCAGATACTCGCCACCGGGAGAGAGCCTGATAAAGAAAGCCCGATAAGAATTCCTGTCGGACATTTCGCAGTAACTGCAAGTGATACCGGTATAGGACATCGGGATCGTCGTTCCCTTTGTAACTATTCAACTATCCGGTCCTGATAAAATCCAGTGGGTTCCCTTCCCTGCCCCGGCCATGGCCTGTCTCTGGTCTTGAATGGTGAACTCTGCTAATATCCCCCCCTCTTGCTGAGCCCTGTATATGCCCCGGGAACCGGTATGCAGACTCTGTGCGGAATCCATCAGCACGGGTGCTATCGAAATGTTTTCATATCGGTTCGCTTCCGCCCGTATTCGGCAGTCCTCTTATCTCACCCCCGGCTGCTGCTTCTGTCGGCTCCTCAGCACGAAACCTTCCCCAACGATGCACATAAACGTCTCCACGTGACCGTGATAAAGGGGTAGGACTTCAGGACATCGCGAGTTCTGGTTCGTAGAGCGAGACACTCGTTGCGCGAGTGAAGTTCTGGGGGCGCGGCTCCGGCTTCTCGAAACCCGAAACTTTGATTTCACCCGAGGTCCGAATGACGAGAGATGGCATGAGGCGCGTCGGAGCGATTCGGCCGATGGCTGAGAATAGATCATGATGACGAACCTGGGTAAGTGGGAAGTAGAAATCGGCTGGATCCTGGAGGCCGTGTCGGAGGCCCGGATCGTCGTCGACCTGACTGGGCATATTGTCTTCGTCAACCGTCCGACTGAGGCGTGGTTCGGGTATCGTCGCGAGGAACTCATCGGCCAGACAGTCGAAGTGCTCGTGCCGGAGCGGCATCGAGGCGCTCATTCCGCCAATCGCGCGGGCTTCATCTCCCAGCCTCGTCCGCGACCGATGGGAGCCGGCCTCGATCTCTACGCGCGCCGGAAAGACGGGACCGAATTCCCGGTGGATATCAGCCTTTGGCCGCTGGAGCGGGGTGGTGGGTTGTTTATCCTGGCGGCCATCCGCGATATCACCGAGCACAAAAGGCTGCAAGCGCAGCTGGAACAGGCGCGGCACGAACTGGAGAAGATGGTGGTTGGGCTGAAACGGTCCAACGCCGAGCTGGAGCAGTTCGCCTATGTCGCCTCGCACGACTTGCAGGAGCCGCTGCGCATGGTGGCCAGTTACACCCAACTCTTGGCGAAACGGTACAAAGGGAAACTCGATACCGATGCGGACGAGTTCATCGGCTACGCCGTGGACGGCGCCAACCGGATGCAGAGGCTGATTCAGGATTTGTTGGCGTACTCGCGGGTGACCACGCAGGGTCATGTTTTTGAACGGGTGGATTGTCATGCGCTTTTGGAAGAGGTGCTAAGTAATTTGCGATTAGCTGTCGAAGAGAGTCGGGCGGTCGTGACCCACGATGTCCGGCTGACGGTGATGGCCGACAGGGGCCAACTGGGACAGGTCTTTCAGAACCTGATCGGCAACGCCATTAAATTCAGAGGCCAGGAGCCGCCATGGGTTCACATTTCGGCCGAGCGGAAGGACGCCGAGTGGCGGTTTGCGATCCGTGATAACGGCATCGGGATTGATCCGCAATACGCGGACCGCATCTTCGTCGTCTTTCAGCGCCTGCACGATAGGGAAGAATATCCCGGCACCGGCATCGGTCTGGCGATCTGCAAAAAAATCATCGAGCGCCACGGCGGACGCATGCGGGTGGAGTCGCAACTCGGCAAGGGGGCGACGTTCTATTTCACATTACCGGACGTAACGCGTGAAACGTGAGTGCGCGAAGCCCGCTTCGCGCACTCAGCGAGGCGAGCGTATCTCGTCAGTTAAGTCGGTCAAGAGTTGCGAGTTGTGTGTTTCAGGTTCCTGGTATCCGTCTCTATAACTTGAAACCGTAAACTCGAGACTTGGAACTCAGGATCGAGAGATGAACGACGGTTGTTTTGTAACAAGGAGGCATGATGGTTGTTCCTGAATTTGTGAAACCGGTCGAGATCTTGCTGGTGGAAGACAATCCGGGCGATGTGCGCCTGACCAAAGAAGCCTTGAAAGAGGCCAAGGTGATCAATCACCTGACGGTGCTCAAGGACGGCGTCGAGGCACTGGCCTTTCTGCGCCGGGAGGGCCAGTACGCCAATGCGCCCCGCCCGCATCTGATTCTGCTTGACCTGAATCTTCCCAAGAAGGATGGTCGCGAGGTGTTGGCGGAGATCAAAGACGACGAGAAATTGAAGCGCATTCCAGTGGTGGTGTTGACGACCTCACAGGATGAACAAGACGTGTTGAAGACGTACCACCTCCATGCGAACTGCTACATCACGAAGCCGGTCGATTTGGAGCAGTTCATGACGGTGGTGAAATCGATCGAGGATTTCTGGCTCGGCATCGTGGTGCTGCCGGTGAACGGGAACCACATGAGGCGCGAGGTGTGAGGTGCGGACAATGGTCAATGGGAAGCAGTGCATGGAGGTACCGGTCCATCGAAAAGCACGCGGGTGTCTCCGCTTTGTTGACCATTGACGAATGACCAATGACTTGTTGCTGATGCATGACGGTTGACGAATGACGACTCAGAGTTCCATACACATTCTCCTCATTGAGGACAACCCAGGTGATGTCCGATTTCTGCGGGAATGCCTGGTGGAAGGAGGCGCCGGCCGATTCGAGTTGACGCACGTCGATCGGCTCTCCACCGGACTGGAACGCCTCGCCGACGCGAGCTTCGACGCGGTGCTGCTGGATCTTTCACTTCCGGACAGCCAGGGGCTGGCCACGCTGGTACGCGTCCATGCAGCTGCCAGGAAGGTGCCCCTTGTCGTCCTGACCGGCGTGGAAGATGAAGCGCTCGGAATCCGGCTCGTGCAGGCGGGAGCCCAGGACTATCTGGTGAAAGGGCAGGTGACCGGCCCACTCCTAAGCCGATCCCTGCGCTACGCCGCGAGAGCGAAGAGCGATTCCAAGCGATCATGAACAACAGCCCGGCGTTGATCTTCCTTAAGGATGTCGAAGGACGCTATCTGCAGATCAATCAAAGGTTTGAAGAGGTCTTCCACATTGCGAACCGCGATATCATCGGAAAAATGGACGAAGCAATCTTTCCTCCGAAGCAGGCAGCGGTGTTTCGCGCCAATGACCGAAAGGTCCTGGATGCCGGTCTGGCGATGGAATTTGAAGAAGAGGTGCTCCATTATGATGGTCTTCACACGAACATCGTCCTGAAATTTCCCTTGCTGAATGCACAGGGACAGGTGTCCGCACTGTGCGGCATTGTGACCGACATCACCGAGCGTAAACGGGCGGAGGAAGAACGTCAGAAACTGGTGAAAGACCGCCTCCTGTTACTGGAATCAACGGGAGAAGGCATTTACGGAATTAATCTGCAAGGCCACTGCACATTCATTAACAAGGCGGCGGCCGGGATGCTGGGGTATCAGCCTGAGCAGCTGCTTGGCAAGGACATGCACGGGATGGTTCATCATCATCGCGCCGATGGCTCTCCGTACCCGTCCGATGAATGCCGTATTTATGGCGGTGGTGACCTTTACTGACATCACTGAACGAAAGCGGACCGAGAAACAGTTGCGGGATACGGTACAACGAGTGCGGACGCTGTCTCAGCGATTGGAAACGGTGCGGGAAGAAGAGCGGACCCGGATTGCCCGGGAGCTGCACGACGAACTCGGCGTCCGCTTGACCTGTTTGAAGCTGGACCTGGCGCGTCTGCAGTCGTTGATGGGAGAGTCGATGTTTCCCCGCGAAAAGATGGAGGAGAAGATTCGCTCGATGACCGCCGAGGTGGATTCCACGATTGTCTCGGTCCAGGGTCTGGTGGCGGAATTGAGACCCGGCGTTCTGGATGATCTTGGCTTGGTCGCGGCGATTGAATGGCAATGCCAGGACTTTGAACGGCGGAGCGGGATCCGCTGTTGCTGTGAAGCCAGGGGAGGAGACATTCAGCTTGACCGGCCGCAGGCCACAGCTGCGTTTCGGATTTGCCAGGAGGCGCTCACGAATGTGGCACGTCACGCCAAGGCGACGTCTATTCGGGTGCTGGTGGAACAGTTGAACGGCGATCTGCTGCTCGAAATTCAGGATAATGGGCTGGGTATCCTCGTTGAGAAGCTTGCCGATTCAGCCTCATTGGGTCTGTTGGGGATGCGCGAACGCGCCGTGAGTCTTGGTGGCCAGATTGAGATTGCCGGCCAGCCCGGGAAGGGGACGACGGTGATGTTGCGTTTGCCGCGCTCAGAACAGGCTGACAAGTGAATACTCTCTCGAACATGCCAGCCTGTCAGCTTGAAACTTACCGGCCCAGTCGTCACGACAATGGCCTTTCATGGAGACTCATGGGAAGGCGATGCTGAACATTCTGATCGCCGACGATTTTCCGTGCAAGAAGTGGGATGTCGTCATTCTGGACATCGGCATGCCCGGCACCACTGGGACGGAGGCGCTCATGCAGGTGAAGAAGGAAAGGCCCTCGTTGCCGGTCATCATTCTGAGCATGCACCCCGAGGATCAATACGCCGTTCGCATGTTCAAAGCCGGCGCAGACGCGTATCTGACGAAGGCCAGCGCGCCCGAGGAGCTGGTGAAGGCCGTGAAGAAGGTACTCGCAGGCGGACAGTATGTGAACCAGTCTCTTGGGGAACAACTCGTGCGTCTC
>JACRQB010000266.1 GCA_016222925.1 Nitrospirota bacterium
GACCCCAGCGACTCCCTTCATCATCAGCAAGGTTTCAATCGCGTTGTACCGAATCCGAGGGCTCGGCATGGTCAATGCCTGAACAAGGACGGGAACGGCCGGCTCTCCCAAATGCACGAATTCTCCCATGGCCCAGAATTCCTGTTTCCCTTCCAGCAACGGCAGCAAGGCTTCCGCGCGCTTGACCTCTTCAGGGCTGAGCGGATCCTTATTGGGGGGAATCGAGACATCCGGCACATCTTGATTCTTCGGTGGCGCTTCATAGGGAATTTGGATCGGCCATATCCGTACCGGCTGATCGGACACGGCATAGAGCGTCTGCACTTGCACAAGGCCGGCAAGAATACCCGCGGCAATGCATGCAGCGGTAATCACGATGCGCGGGCTCCTGCTCTTGCAAATCATCGGTAACACATGTGGGAAGGGAACATTGACACGAGTTCGTATCCGGCACATCGACTGACGCGATGAGCCCGAACGACCCAACGATCGTCGGCCTTAGTGCACCCCTGAATTGGCTTCCCGAAGATGCTTTCTCACTCGAACCTTCTCATGATGTTTCCGAAGCAACTGCAGACGAACCACATCCTGGTTCTCTGCAACAATCCGAACCAACCGGTCCATATCTTCGGCATGGTCTCGAACCAGTTCGGACAGCTTTTGGATCTGCTCCTCGAGCTTTTCCAGGCGCCTGGCCATGTTGCGTGCTGGATCTGAGGATCTCACTGTCAGCTTCATCACACGCCTGGAATCGACTCGTGGTAGAGCCGCGACAACGACGTCTCGCTTCATGCTCACTCCTTTGTTCATCGCCAACCGATCCCGAGCTGTTCACTCCGGTGTTCTGATGGCTAGTATTATCCGCATGGAACGGGAAGTCAACGATTCCACTTCCTTTCTATTTCCTGGAGGTCCTGCTAGAATCCAGCCGATGAAGAATATTTTCACGATGGTATTGGCCGGCGGTAAAGGCGAGCGACTGTTCCCGCTGACGGACCAACGGGCAAAGCCGGCGGTTCCCTTCGGCGGGAAGTATCGCATCATCGATTTTACCCTGAGCAATTGCCTGAATTCCGGGCTCCGCAAGATCGCGGTCCTCATTCAATACAAATCACACTCGCTCGATCGCCATATCCGGACCGGCTGGAATATTCTCAACGCGGAACTTGGCGAATATATCGCCTCGATCCCTCCTCAACAGCGCATCAGCGAAGATTGGTACCGTGGCACCGCCGATGCCGTGTATCAGAATATGTTCTTGATCGACGGGGAACACCCGGAATTCCTGCTGATCCTCGCCGGCGATCACGTCTACAAGATGAACTATGCGGAGATGTACCACTGGCTCATCGCCAAGAGCGCAGATGCGGTCGTCGGGGCCATCGACATTCCCGTCCAGGAGGCGACTCGCTTCGGCGTCATCGCAGTCGACAAGGACTACCGGATTACTCGCTTCGATGAAAAGCCGGCGCAGCCTATTCCACTCCCCAACGATCCCGCCCATGCCTTCGCGTCGATGGGCATCTACCTGTTCCGCACCAAGGCCATCCGCGAACACCTGATTGCGGATGCTCGCGAAGGCAGCGCGCACGACTTCGGGAAAAACATCATTCCCCGAATGATCGAACAAGGGCGAGTGTATGCCTTTAAATTTCAAGATGCCAACAACAAAGCCGTTAAGTACTGGCGCGACATTGGAACGCTCGACGCATACTGGGAAGCGAACATGGATTTGGTCGCCGTCGATCCTCAATTCAATCTATACGACCCAGGCTGGCCGATCCGAACCTATCAGGGGCAGTTTCCACCCGCCAAGTTCGTCTTCGCGCAGGATTTTCAGGGAGGCCGGATGGGGGTCGCGCTTGATTCGATCGTCTGCGGCGGCTGCATCGTGTCGGGTGGACGGGTCCAAAATTCGATTGTGTCCCCGAACGTCCGCGTACAAGATCACGCGGATGTCCGTGAATCCATTCTCATGGAGAACGTGACGATCGGCGCACAAAGCCGCATCAGACGCGCCATCATCGACAAGGATGTGATGATCCCGCCGCATACGGAAATCGGGTACGATCGAGAGGCCGACGCGCAACGATTTACCGTGACAGAATCAGGCCTCGTGGTCATCTCAAAAGGAATGAAGCTGCATGCCGCCGTCGATCCATCCGGTTGATCTCATCGCGGCGCTTCGCCAACGACATCTCACGCCAGCTATTGTGTTTCTCACCTCACGACGAGCCTGTGACGAAGCGATGGAGGCGTTCAATCACGCCGATCTCGTGCTTCCTCCGGTGCGACAAGAGGCGATCGGTACGGCGCTCGAACGGGTCATCGCGCAGTATCCGAGCATTACCGAGCATCCCCTCATTCCCATCGTGCAGCGAATCGGCGTTGCCGCCCATCATGCCGGGCATCTGCCTTCGTGGAAAATTGCGATCGAAGAACTGATGCGACAAGGCCATCTCGATGCGGTCTTCGCCACGACGACCCTGGCGGCGGGTGTCGATTTTCCAGCCCGCACGGTCGTGATCACTCAATCCAGCATCCGCAAATCCCGCGACTTCACCGACCTCACTATCGGCGAAGTCCAGCAGGTCGCCGGCCGAGCCGGCCGCCGAGGGAAAGACCACGTCGGATTTGCGGTTGTGACTCCCTCTCCGTATATCGATCTGGCGGTTCTGACCAAAGGGCTGACCGGGCAACCGGAAGCCATCGACAGCCAGTTTACAATCAGTTACCCGATGGTCTTGAATCTCTTAAAAGCCCATCCCCATGAGCAGATCCAAGGAATCTTGGCCAAGAGTTTCGCGCAATTCCAACTCAACCAGCGCGCTGAACTCCTCGAACACAAACTCGATGCTCTCCATGTACAAATGGAACCGTTCGGCCCGCGCGTCTGTACGGACTGGATCACCCAATGGCAAACCTTCGACCATGCGCGGAGGCACCGCCACACCCGGCATCAGACGCACCGGTCAGAATCGCCTGAAATTTCAGCTCGGTTGCCGTTCCTGAGCCCTGGGCGCGTGGTAGGGCTCGGCAGAGGCCGCGGGATTGTGCTCCGGCAATACCGGAGTAAAGGCCAAAAGAATTCCATGCTCACCATCTTGCGACCAGACGGCGCCGTCACTGAATGCCCGGTCACGAGCGTAAAAGAAGTCTACGACCGCACATGCGACTTCGCGGAGACGCCGACCTATCCGTGGTGTTCCACCGACACGTTCGATCGACTCAGTCATCAGTTAGAAGAACTTCCGCAGCGCTTGCCCGTGCTTCCAATAATGATTTCCACCAGTCGCGAGCCGTTGCCCGATGCCATCGTCCAATCGTTGGGAGATTTCCCCTGCCCAACGTGCCCTTCGCGGTCAACCTGCCAGAAAGACTTCGTAACCGCGTCGCGACTTCGCCAAGAACAACAACGCCATACGAAATCCATACAAGCGCTGCGGGCCAGTTTGTGGCATCGCTTCCAAGAGCGCGTGGACGTGTTGCAAAAATTCGGGTATCTCACGCTGACGACACAATTGACGATCGAAGGAGAATGGGCACGGCTGATCCGAATCGACCATTCGCTGCTGATTACCGAACTGATCCGCGCGGAAGCCTTTACTGGAGGAGACCCCTCTCTCCTCGCCGGCATCTTGGCCAGTCTGGCCCACGATGACGACCGTCCCGGCGCGTTTCCGCGTATCAGTGCCGGGCTGAGCTCCCTGCTCGGGCAGGTTCGCAAGTTGGCGGAGAGTTTATCTCCCTATGAAGATCCGCCCCTCCTCCGCGCCGATGTGGCAGCCTTGGTTGAGCGCTGGGTCGCCGACCCCGCCCTCACATGGATTGGGCTCTGTCGACTAACCACGATGGCAGAAGGCGACATCTATCGATTACTAGCCAGAACCTTGGAGTTTCTGTCACAAGTGCAGGCCCTAAAATTGACGCATCCCGGCCTCGCTGGATCCGCTTCGCAGGCGATCACCTCGATCCGACGTGGAGTATTGGAGGAATTGCCATAAGAACGGTTGACCGTTTGATCTCAAGTTGATTATTAAAAGTCCCATTTACAAGAGGAGAATAACCCGCCAGGACAGTGAGACTCTTAAGCCCATATACGCTTGGGCAGTTTTTTGTCATACCCCAGAAACAATCTCTATCAAAGAGTCCGGGCTGATTGTTTTCGTCACGTAGAGAAGAGGTCCTTCTGTCCGTAATGCACATGGAGTCCTGTATCGACTTGAAACGATGACAGGGCCATGTGATGGCAGGATGAGATGAGGTGTTTCAATGAAGTTCTGTCTCTCTCAACCGATCAAAGGTGATTATCATGAAAGATAGCTCCATTACTCGTGTGCTGATTACCGGTGGCGCCGGGTTTCTTGGTTCGCATTTATGTGAACGACTATTGCAAAACGGCCGTGACGTGCTTTGTGTGGATAATTTCTATACTGGAACCAAACACAATATCGCTCACTTGCTGGGAAATTCTTCCTTTGAGCTCCTTCGCCACGACGTAACTTTCCCGCTGTTTGTTGAAGTGGATCAAATCTATAACTTGGCCTGTCCTGCGTCACCGATCCACTATCAGAACGATCCTGTCCAGACGACGAAGGTGAATGTTCACGGATCCATCAATATGCTGGGATTGGCAAAAAGAGTTAAAGCAACTATCCTTCAAGCCTCGACCTCTGAGGTGTACGGCAATCCCAATATCCATCCACAGGTTGAAAGCTATTGGGGAAATGTAAACCCCTTAGGACCAAGAGCCTGTTATGACGAAGGAAAACGATGTGCCGAGACGCTGTTTTTTGACTATTATCGGCAACATAACGTCTCAATAAAGATTGCCCGAATCTTCAACACCTATGGACCACGAATGCACCAAAACGATGGGAGAGTGGTGTCTAACTTTATTATTCAAGCACTGCAGGGAAATCCTATCACGATCTATGGGGAGGGGGCACAGACACGATCATTCTGTTATGTAGACGACTTGGTCGATGCACTGATCAGACTGATGCAGTCACCATCGACATGCACAGGTCCCATGAACCTCGGAAATCCAGAAGAATGTACCATTCTTGAGTTGGCACAAGTCATTATCAGGCTTACAGGCTCGAAATCCAAGATTATCAAAATGGGACTTCCTCAGGATGATCCGGAACGACGGAAACCAGACATTTCTTTTGCAAAATCCGCTCTCGAGTGGTTTCCAAAAGTACAACTGGAAGAGGGGCTTACTAGAACTATAGGATATTTTGATGATCGGCTGAGGCTAGGATCAATCAGCAAGTAGATCAGCATGGCTGGCTTGATCCTGTAGGTTCTTGAGCTCAAAATCCCCCGTAGGACATGTTCATATCTAGCTGGCGGTTGACAAGCTCATCCGCCGACCTTCGCAGATATGATACAAGAGGCGTCCATCAGGAGAGCGATGCCGTCAATGGGCACATCTGAGCCGCAACCCTCACCACCGATACTGAGCGAATGGGAGAACTGTTTCAAGATCTCAAGCGGCTTGTGCCCAGGTTTCACTCTGCGTTAGCCTACCAGGTATCTTAAACTGGCTATGAGAAGGGCCACGAGCGTCATGCACGTATCATTCAGATCAAAGACGAAAGTATTCCAATCCTAGCATGAGTATTCTGGTTACCGGCGGAGCCGGGTTTATCGGCGCCAACTTCGTTCTCGACTGGCTGGCGCAACACGATGAGCTGGTCATCAATCTTGATAAACTCACCTATGCAGGTAATCTGGAGAATCTGGCCAGCTTGGACGGAGATGCACGGCATATCTTTGTGCGAGGCGATATCGGTGACACGACACTTGTCGACCGACTGTTACAGGAGCACCGACCTCGTGCCATCATCAATTGTGCCGCCGAAAGCCATGTGGATCGCTCCATTCATGGCCCTGGGGATTTCATCCAGACCAACATCGTCGGCACCTTCCACTTGCTGGAATCCGTGCGCGCCTATTGGACTGGACTGGAGAGTGAGTCCCAGCAACGCTTCCGTGTTCTGCAC
>JACRQB010000136.1 GCA_016222925.1 Nitrospirota bacterium
TCCATACCGGCCAGGTGCAGATCACGCAGCTGGGCCCAGGTCATCATTGGAAATTCAGCGGCATCAAGCAATGCCTGAATCTCCGAAGCAGCACGCGCCGGATGTAAGCGCAGCAGGTAAGGAATGCGACGACCTACCTGGGCGCGATCACAGCGGTTGACTAGTTCCGAGGCATCATCGCCTTTCCTGAGTCCAGGAAACATAGTGGTCAAGTCACGCACCATCCAGGAGGCTCGGCCGCCCACAAAGCCAGTCGCAATATAGAACGTGGCTCGGAACCCGTATCTTTTCAAGATCGGTAAGGCATCCTCATGGTTGTTGGCATACCCGTCATCAAACGTGAGCACCACGGTCCGTCTATCCACCGGATCTCCGTTCGCACAGCACTCAACGGCCTCAGCCATGGAAACCACCCGATAGTGGCTCGCCGCAAGGTAGGCCATGTGACTGGCAAATAAGACGGGTGAAGTTGAAATCAGAGAACCGCTGACATCGATGGAGTGATAGCACAAAATGGGAATACCCACGCCAGCACTCATGCGCAAGCCTCCCGACCCGCACATTTCATCAAGACTTCATGAAGCGCAACTCGTTTTCGCTCCACTCGTTGTTCCCAACTATGCGCTTCCGCCTCCCTCATTCGGCGATAGGCTAACTCCTGAGTATCGACGGCATAGGCCTCTTTCACTGCAGCTGCGAAGGCTTCCGGTGATCGAGCAATAGAGACATATTCGGAAAATTCCTCGACGGCAGGAAACGGGACGCTGACGATAGGCTTCCCAGTTGCAAGATACTCGTAAAGCTTGAGCGGGCTGGAGAGTTCAATGTTCTCGCTAGGAATGAACGGCATCGTACAGACATCGAAACCTTTCAAAAAGCATGGGATTCGCTCATACGGTTGTCTGTCAAAAAAATAGATGTTCCGGAACGTCGCGAGCCGAACATCACCACGGACATCGGGCGCAACCGGGCCGACAAGGACCAACGACCAATCGGGATGCCGTCGTGTAAGATAGATCAACAAATCGAAGTCAATCTTCCATCGATCCACCTGTCCAAAATAGCCGACGATCGGGCGAGGGAGAGACGCCAGCTCTTCTGCGATTGGCGTTGTGGGATCAGCCGCTTTAGAGAAATGGGTGATCTTCGCACCCGAGGGAACGATGACGGTATGGGGGTTCCACTGGCCTTTGAGACGATGAAGTTGCGGGTTCATCACGAAGACCACGTCAGCCTTCCGGCACAGACTTTCTTCCAACGCTCGCACCTTCCGTTTGCCATTTTCTGAAGAAACAAAGTGTTCATCATGTTCGATACAATCATATACAACCGCCTTCTCTGAAAGCCGGCCTACCATGCCACTGAGCCGAAAGAGATAGGCCCAAAGAATCGGCTTACTGAACCCCAATCTACGCATGACTCGTCTCACCATCCATGCGAGAATGACCATATTGATGGATAGAATCCACGCAAAACGATGCTGAAACGGCAACGCCAGAGGCGGATCAAGAAAGACACAAATGGCTCGACGTACAGAACACGATGTTTGCTCGCCATTTCCAGCATCGTATACTCAGGAATACTGGGCACGTAAAACCACTGCCCTGATCCGAAACAGACGATGTCGTCGGTTGGCCTCAGGCCGAGTTGAGCAGAGGTTGGAGGGTAATGAGTGTCTAGGGCTTGCATCGTCATCTAGAAATGCTCAAAACATCTTTCTTGACGGATTTGAGCAACGCCATGCTTCCCTTGGCGATGCCGAGCCTGATCAACGCATCCTCGATCCGTTTAAGGACATCAAGTATCCTGTAGCGATGCCGGCGTGCCCAGCAATCAGGCCCCTTGGAAATCTGCAGGAACATGGGTAACGACATCGCCACCGACGTCTTGAGGTGAGTCACGTGGAAATACTTCCCTACAAGATCAAGAATATCCTCCCCATGCACCATTTCGAACGGTGAATCTGCACCGGTATCCCGTGGCAACCGCTTTCGCTCGCTGGCACTCAGGATGATCTTTTCTCCATACATGAATCGTCGATAGATTTTCTTCAACCGTTGCCCGATCGGTTCGTGACCTGGAATCAACACGTATGCAAGTCCGAGCCAAACATGATTACGTGTGTCCCAGTCGATATCGTCATACACGAGGAACACGCCCTCTGGTTTTAAGGCACGATCGACCTGCCTGAGCAGATGGTCCAGATCAGCAATATGGTGCAGCGCACCCCATGCTGTGATGACGTCATAGCTGTTAGGTTCAAGGGCAAGGCGGCTCAGGTCGGCTACGGTATACTGGAGACTGCCGAACGCGGACGTACGCTCAACGGATGCCGCGTATCGGCGTGCAGTATCGATTTGGCCCTCCGAAACATCCATACCGGTAACATGTAAGCCAGCTCGCGCCAATTCGAGGCTTAGCCATCCGGCGCCGCAACCCAAATCAAGCGTGTGAGCGGATCGATAGCGATTCACTTCGGTCAAGAAAAACGCGAGAGATTCTCCAAACAAGACATGATGCATCTGATGATCATCCCAGGCCCCGGGGACTGGTCGGGAGAAGCCGTCGGTGCTACAAATGTCGACCCACGGTGGAATCCCATGAGCCATCGCATCCAGGGTTGACTCTCCCCAGAATTGGCCCTCCTCTTTCAAGAGCAGGTCATACGAGGCCTGATCGATCTTTTCGGCGATGGATGAATATTTTTCAGTGTGCGGCATTGGAGTTCCTTTGGCCTATTTTGTGGCCATGACAATAAGCCAGGGGTTGAAGGCCGTCGGTCGTAACCAGGCCCCAGCCCATGAGGACAAGAACGCAAAATACGTATCGACAACCGGAACCAGGTAGCGCTTCTTGGGATGTGTCCCTTTTTGCAGGAATCCCCAATAGCCGGACACCGGCAGGGTCTTGATAGACCGGCAGGAAGCAAACAGAGTGCGATAATCACTCAACGACAACAGAAAGCGTTCTCTTGGGGAGTGCAGCCGGAACAGATCATCGGGATGTTTCATCTGGCCCTGATGCCAGAGATCCAGCGGACACCACCGGTTTGGATTAGCCATAATCATGTGGCCACCGGTCCGTGTGACACGAACCATCTCACTGGCGGCCTGTTGCCGATGCAGGCAACCATCTGCTGCGAGTGTCGTCGAGTCGCCCACCACGCCGATATGAGGGAACAGGCAACCAGTAATAGTGACATCGAAGGTCGCGTCGGCAAAGGGCAACTCTCTGGCATTACCGACATACAGGCGAGGCCCACACTCCCGCCGCCGCCAAATCCTCGTCCGGTTTCCACAATCTACTCCATAACTCTCAAACCCAGCCCCATTAGCCATATCGACATCCACACCAACCCCGCACCCATTGAAGAGAACACGAAACGAGTGATCTGAGGCAGAGACTCGCTTTTGGCCAAACAAGTCTCTCAGAAATGGCAGGTAATAGTGCTGGGTCGAGTACGCATTAGCCCGTTCTTCCAGTAGATC
>JACRQB010000267.1 GCA_016222925.1 Nitrospirota bacterium
TCGCTCAAGTCCTCGGGTGATATTCGTCATGCTGGTGGCATAGGAGAGCCGGAGATGCTCCGGGCTTCCAAACGGTTCACCCGGAACGACCGCGATTCGCGCCTCATGCAAGAGATACTGCGCCAGGTCATTCGGGGTCTTCAGTATTCCAGAAGGTCCGCGTTTGCCCAGCAAGCCTTTCACATTAGGGAACGCATAGAAGGCCCCACTCGGCATTCGGCATGACAGACCGGGAATCTTGTTCAACCCTTCCACGATGACAGTTCGACGACGGGAAAATTCTTCCACCATTGTGCGTGTAAATGGCTCCCCAAGACGCAACGCAGCGACGGCAGCCTTCTGCGAGATAGAGCAAGGATTCGACGTGCTCTGACTCTGAATATTGCCCATCGCAGTCAACAGATCCTTGGGACCAACCGCATACCCGATTCGCCACCCTGTCATGGCGTAAGACTTTGAGACGCCATTGATAATGACCGTGCGTGCTGCGATTTCTGATCCCAACGAGGCAATGCTGATGTGCGTCGCCCCATCATAGAGCACCTTTTCATAAATCTCATCCGATATCACCAGAAGGTCATGCCGGACCGCTACTGAGGCAATCTGTTCCAGCGTCGCCCGATCTTTGGTCGGTAACAGAACCGGCGTCGCATCGTTGAGAAGCGCCTGATCTGCATAAGAAACCCAGTAGGGGATCGGAATGATGATCTCGTCACCCGCTTCGAGCAAGGCCTCTGCTAAATTGTAGAGCGAGTGCTTTGCCCCGCAGGAGACAAGGATTTGGGACTTCTCATAACGAAGCCCAAGTTCAGCGTGGAACTTGTCGGCAATCGCGCTCCGCAACTCATCGATCCCGGACGAAGGCGTGTATTTGGTAAATCCCGCGCGTATGGCCGCTTCTGCCGCTGCCTTCACAGGCTCCGGCGTGTCGAAATCTGGTTCTCCGGCTGAAAAGTCGATGACATCGAGTCCTTGCGCGGCCATGGCCTTGGCGGTTGCCGCCATAGCCAGCGTCGGAGAGGGCGCGATACGACCGACACGTGCTGCTAATTTCATGATTTGAGACTCCGGATACGAGCTTGGAGGCGCCGGGCGACTTCCGGATGAAGAAAATCGACCAAATCTCCACCATGTTGCGCCACATCTTTGATGATCGTCGAGGACAAGTATGAATATTCTTCGCTCGGCATCAAGAACACCGTCTCCACCGTCTTCGCAAGTTTTCGGTTGATGAGCGCCATCTGAAACTCATGCTCAAAGTCTGAAATGGCGCGCAAGCCACGGATGATTGCATGGGCACCTGAACGCTCAACATAGGTGACGAGCAACCCATCGAACGGTGTGACCTCAACCTGTCCGACATCCTTCATGACCAGCTGTACCATATCAAGCCGTTCGGCTAAATTGAAGAGCGGATGTTTCGACGGATTTGGAGCGACGGCTACGACCACCTTGTCGAATACGCGAAGGCTTCGGGTGATGATGTCAGCGTGGCCATATGTAATGGGATCAAACGTGCCTGGATAGATCCCGATTTTCATGCCGGTACAGTAGAGGAACGGAAATAGAGGGACAAGGCGGTATCACCGTAGCGATACCGGCGCAAAAACTGGGTGCATCCCAACGACATGGGCAAGTCGGTTTTCGCAGCATGTTCGATGACTAGCCAGGAATCCATGGCAAACAGATCGTAAGTCCGAGACTCAGCCAATAATGATGGCAGCTCGGACGCCTCCGCATAGGGTGGGTCGGCAAAAACAATATCATAGGGACCGTTCCACTGATCGGGATCGCTGAGAAACTGTTGAACAGTCTGACTCCGCACGGCTATTTCCTCACCGATGTGACACAGCTCAAAGTTTTGGTGTAGTAGTTTTAATGCATCACGGTTCGACTCGACGGAGGTCACGTGTTCTACGCCACGGCTGACAGCTTCGATCCCCACGGCTCCAGTCCCAGCGTAGAGGTCCAAAAAGCGGCCATTCTTCAGCCGATTACCGAGAATTGAAAACAGGGCCTCTCGAACCCGGTCAGAGGTTGGGCGAAGAGCACGTGTTCGCGGCCCGTAGAGTCGACGACCTCGGTGGGTACCAGCGATTACACGCATACCAGAAAAATCGTCTAGTAAATGTAAGAATCTAACATAGCGTTTTTATAGGGGTCAAGAAATGCGGAATGGAAGGGAGACCATTTGGGACGCAACTGAGTCGGGGAGGATCATCGAGTACGCTTTTGACCGTCTTCTTGCAGAAGACTATAATACGATCGTTGTTCTGTAGGCAAGGACGCCACAACGGATCCAGAATCCAAGCAGGCTCTGAGACGGACCAGAGCCCCGAGCACGAACCGCTACAATTTACCGAGTCGCGACGGTCTGAGAATCGCGGGCAGCCAGACTCTTTCTACGATTGTTCGAGATAGTACGGTCAATAATGGCCCCACAGTTAATGCATTTCCATGCATAGAACACGAGAAAAAAATCAGAGAACCGTTCTAACATCATCATCCCTTTGCACTTTGGACATTCCATGGATCCCCTCCCAAGGTGGCGACGTTTACAGCTGGTGGCAAACTTAAGCAAGAGCTGCACCAATTTGTCATGTTTAGTAATTTCAATTGGTTATGGATTACGTATTTCCCGTAGACAGGTAATTTCGCCTTATTTGGCGGTACAAAAGAGTCCGGGTCGTCATTTTTTTGTCACCTGAGGTCTTCGTGGCAAGCAAGGGACCGAGAAAGAGCATTGCACACTGGCCAAAGACCGAACGTCCCCGTGAACGTCTTCTTGCCAGGGGGCCCGAAGCGTTATCCGATGCCCATCTTCTCGCCATCCTCCTGAGAACTGGCCGCCGTGATTCATCCGCTGTGCAAGTGGCCATCGAACTCCTCGACCAAGTCGGTGGACTGGGAGGATTGGCGGCCTGCGGCATTGAAGAACTCTGCGCCATCCCCGGCATCGGTCCTGCCAAAGCCGCCCAACTTAAAGCCGCATTGGCCTTAGGAAGACGGTCACTGGCCATTCCGCTGTCCACCGGCACGCGTATTTCCTCAAGCTCGGATCTGTTCAAACATTTTCACCCTGCGCTCCGCGATATGAAACATGAGCTCTTCAAAGTCGTGCTGCTCGACGCAAAAAATATCGTAATCAAAGAAGCCACGGTTTCAGAAGGAAGCCTGACGCTCAGCATCGTGCATCCACGTGAGGTCTTTGCGCTTGCCGTACGTGAATCGGCCGCCGCCGTCATTTTTCTTCACAATCATCCCAGCGGAGATCCCACTCCAAGCCCTGAAGATCGGCGATTGACCGACCGACTCGCAACAGCCGGCGCGCTATTGGGAATCCGTGTCTTGGACCACGTGATCATCGGAGACGGTCGGTATGTAAGTTTTGCCGACGAGGGATGGCTGACCGGACAGCGGAATGAGTACGAAGGCCTTTGAGATGATATCCGACCGAAACACCACCCTAGGGAAGGTGAGGAAGCGAATGGCCTAACCCCATACTCAACAAGGAGGGCAGACTATGGACACAATCCGTCTGGAGCCCATCAGGAACGTAGCCATCCTATCCAGCGCCGGCGCCGGTAAGACCTCTCTCAGTGAGGCCTTGCTGTATGTCGGTGGCGCGATCCCCATCCTCGGTTCCGTAACACACGGAACCACTGTGTCTGATTTTGAGCCCGAAGAACTTCGGCATCGCAATTCGACAAGTACCAGCCTCCTCCAGTTCACATGGAATCACACCACCATCAACCTGATTGATCCTCCCGGCGCGCTCGATCTTCTTGGTGAACCGCTCGCCGCCCTGCAGGCCGCCGATGCGGTCATTCTGCTTCTGAGCGGAACCATGGGGGTACGGACGGAGCTGTCACGGCTGTGGGCACGAATCAAAGAGTTGGACCTTCCCTGTCTGGTCTTCGTCAATGGGCTTGATAAGGACGGCGCATTGTTTGAGAACGCGCTGGAGATCTGTCGCAAAGATCTCGGTTGCGTTCCTATCCCCATGACGATTCCTGTCAATCCTGGCATGAAGTTAGACAGTGTGCTTGATGTACGACATGAGAAGCTGGTGCGGTCAGGGCTGAGTTCCTCGAAAGTCGAACACCTATCGGTTTCAAACACCCTAGAGAGCCTGCTGAAGGAAGCACGCCGGCGACTGGTGGAGGCGGTCGCGGAAAGCGGCGAAACCTTGTTGGAGACCTACGTGACCCAGGGAGAGTTGGGCCAAGAAGACCTTCTGCAGGGACTCCGACGTGACATCCAGACGAGACAGTTCCTTCCCATCTATAGCGGATCCGCCACACAGAATGTCGGGGTCTGGTCCTTGTTGGATGCAATCGTCACCTTATTGCCGTCACCCTTCGAACATGGCGCGGCCCATCCATGGCACGGCACCCACCCAGAAACGCATGAAGACTGTGAGCGGAAGGGGAGTGTACAGGAACCGTTTTCAGCCTATGTCTTCAAGACCATCATCGACCCCTTCATCGGCCGGCTGTCCTATTGCCGTGTTTTGTCGGGAACGGTTCATGCCGATGCCACGGTGCTGAATGCTTCCAAACATGTCCGGGAGAAGCTCAGCCATTTCTACACGGTATTGGGCAAACGTCATGTAGCCGTCGACTCCGCACGAGGGGGAGAAATCGTGGCGATCGGGAAGCTCAAAGACACGCAGACCGGTGACACGCTGTGTCAAGAGGCGGCTCCCATCTGTTACCCCATGCTGAGCCTGCCAAAGCCGATCTTGTCGTTCGCGATTGACACCGCGTCCAAGACGGATATCGACAAGGTCAGCCTTGGGCTTCACAAACTCATCGAAGAGGATCCCACACTGGAATTCGCGCGCAACGCCGAAACCAAGGAGATGGTGCTCAGCGGCATGGGGCAATTCCACATCGATTTGGCGCTCGAAAAACTCCATCGAAAGTTCGGAGCCGATGTCAGACCCCACACGCCGAAGGTCCCGTACCGAGAAACACTTAAGACGAAATCACAGGCACAGGGCAAGTACAAGAAACAAACCGGCGGTCATGGGCAATACGGCGATTGCTGGCTTGAAGTAGCGCCGCGCCCGCGTGGCCATGGGTATGTGTTTGAGAATCGCGTGGTCGGAGGAGTGATTCCTCGAAACTTTATTCCCGCCGTGGAAAAAGGAGTCCTCGATGCCATGCATGAGGGACCGTTGAGTGGATTTCCGGTGGTCGATGTGCAGGTGGCTGTCTATGACGGATCCTATCATGCGGTGGATTCGTCTGAGATCTCGTTCAAGATCGCGGGATCGATGGCATTCAAAAAAGCGATAGAGACCGCACATCCCGTGTTACTGGAGCCGGTCATGACGGTTGAAATCGACACGCCGACCGACGCGGTCGGCGCGGTCATGGGAGACTTGAGCGCCCGACGGGGTCGCATCCTGGCCGTCACCGCGCACGACCATGCCGAACAGATCACAGCCTTGGTTCCGCTGGCTGAGCTACTTCGATATGCGACAGTCCTCAACGCCATGACCGGGGGACGGGGCAGCTATGCCATGGATTTCGCGCAGTATGATGAAGTACCGAGAGAGTTGGCGGCAAAGGTCATCGAGCGACAGAAGGCCGAAGGGCAAGCCGCTGCGACCCACTGAACTTGTCAGTCGGATAATTTGAGCACGACATAAAATGCACGGGTTTCACGAAGCACGCGGAGCAAAAGGCTATCGCCGCGCCTCGATCGCACAAGGGCTGATGTAAATTCGCCGACGGAAGATACTTCCATACGGTTGACCTCTTTGATAAGGTCGCCTTCCCGCAAACCCTCCGCTTGAGCACGACTGTTGGGCTCGACCTTTGCGATCAGCACACCTTTCGAGTCGCGCAGCTTGAACCTCTCGGCCAGGGCGGTCGTCACCTCTTGAACGTCAAGACCAAGCTTGACGTCTATCTTCTCCTCCTGTTGGGAAATCGAGGTACTGATGGCTAGCTCACGTCGTTCGGTGAGCGGAACATCTACGGTCACGTGTTTCAGATCCCGGACGACTTCAATCTTTGAGGTCGCGCCAGGAGTCAGCGTCGCGATCAGACGAGACAGCTTATTCGGTGAATCAACAACAACCCCGTCGATCCGGACGATGACATCGCCCGGCTTGATCCCGGCCAAGGCCGCAGGGTCTTTCTCGAAGACTTCGTTCACGAGTACCCCTTCGCCTTCGGCGACTCCGAATTTTTTCGCCAACTCGGCCGTCAACGGTTGAATCCCGACGCCAAGCCAGCCCCGCACGACCTTGCCCTTGGCCAATATCTGCTCGATGATCTGTTTGGCCATATTCGAGGGATTTCTCGACCGATACCGCTGACCACGCCGAGCGTCACGGTCCGGTCCAGTCCGAATGGATTTCCGACGGCCAGCACCCATTGACCGACCTTGACGCCGGCGGAATCGCCGAATCGTGCACTGGGCAGCGGTCGATCGGTGGTCACTTTAAGCACCGCTAAATCGGTGTCCGGATCTTTACCGACCACATACGCGATGAGCCTCGTCTTATCGGAGAACCGCACTTCAATCTCATTGGCATCGCCAATGACATGATTGTTCGTCACGATATGGCCGTCACTGTCGACGATCAGGCCCGAGCCGGAGCCTGACGCATTCGGCGTCCGCTCTCCGGGTCCTTCGCGAGGCCGACTGGCGCCGGTGATGGGAAACAGATTGACGACGGAAGGCTTGGCCTGCTCAGCAAGTTCGGTAATGACGGCTTGAATCTCTTCGAGCATGCGAATGCCTGGTGAATCAGGCGATACGGCCTCAGCCTGGCCGTGTCCGATGACAACGGAAAGAAGAGCGGCGACACAGGAGAGCACCACACGTCCTCAAGGAACGCTGACCGGTAAACCATGAGACGAGTTGATCGAGTTCCCTTTGCGCACCGATCAACACCACGATGTCGCCCGGTCGGAACTGAAGATCGCTGGTCGGAGCCAACAGAAAAGGCCCTCGCAACACGGTGGCCACGTAAGCGGAGGAGCTCCGTGGAAGCGCACTGAGCGGCTGTCCAGCCGCAGCCGCGCCTCGAACGACAGTCAGCCGTTCAATACCTCCCGAACGAAGCGCCAAGTCACGTTGAAGAGAAAGCAAGTCCTGCTGGGCCGTCTCGATTTTGAGCTCGCGAATCTCGGCGTCAACCCCGATCAACGCGTGCTTCAACTCTTGGACACGAGAAATGGCATCGGCCAGCGTCTGATCGATCGCGCCGACGACTGAAGCAGGGGGGCTCTGGTCCTGCAGTCGATCGGAGACCTGCGCGACAATCTGTTGGCCGACCTTGGCCGTGACATCATCAATCTGCTCAAGCAATGTGGACGCCTGCCAATGGAGACGAATAATCTGAACCTTTCGATTGACCAGTTCAGAAAGAGAGAGAATCGTTTCGTAAAACGCATGTCCGGTAATGGAAAGCTCTTTATGTACGCGGCCAAGCAACTCAAATGTCATAGTCTGATAATTCGGAGGTCAATCGCGTAGGAGATTTTGGAAACTCCGCAGAATCTCCCGTTAAGTACACATGATCTTTTAATTTTCTCACACTGTCTAGGCTGCTGCTGTTTGCGCGCTCATACTGATAAAGTGCTACTTTAACTATTTATCTCGGCTTATTACTTGAAGAAATCTTCTATTGATGTACCTATTCATCTTTGCCTGGCTAGCCACATGCGAAATCTGCTCTCAACCTAGGCTCATGGCACGGGAGAAAACTTCGACTTCTTGCTGATCCGTTCGGCCCTTGCAAACCAGGTCTACACTCCGTAATCTGATCCAGATGATGATGTTTCTCCTCTCTTAAATCACGTATGGCAACAACCCCACGCGACTACTATCAGATCCTCGGCCTCCCACGCACGGCTTCGCCCGACGACATCAAAAAAGCCTATCGCCGGCTCGCCCGCCAGTACCATCCCGATCTCCATGCAGGCGTGAAGAAAGCCGAGATGGAAAAGAAGTTTAAAGAGCTCAATGAGGCACAGGAAGTCCTGACCGATCCGGAGAAGCGGAAGAAGTATGACCAGTATGGGGCCGAGTGGGAACAAGCCCAAGCCTTCGAGAAAGCTCGTCAGCAGACCGGAGGACAAGGGTTTGGCGGACCCTGGGGCTCCGATGGAGGCTACAGCCGTCCAGGAAGCGGCGGAGCCGGGAGCGAGCAATTCTCCGATTTTTTCGAAAACCTCTTTGGAAACCGTGGCCGCGGTGGAGCCGGAATGCCGGGAGAGGACATCGAGACCGACGTCCAGTTGGGGCTACGCGAGGTGCTCACCGGAGTGACAAGGCGCGTGAATCTGCGTGAGCCTCGGACATGCTCGACCTGTCAAGGGAGCGGCACCATGCGTGGCCGATCCTGTACGACCTGCCAAGGCACCGGGATGACGACCGAATCCAAGACCATTGAAGTGCGGATTCCCGCTGGAGTGCAAGACGGAACACGGGTTCGGGTTGCCGGGAAAGGCCAGCCTGGAACACATGGCGGAAAACGCGGGGACCTGTATCTGCATGTGGTCATCCCCTCCGATCCCGTCTTTCGTCGGCAAGGTTCGGATTTGCATGTCACCCTACCCATCTATCCGTGGGAAGCTATGCTCGGGGCTGAGGTGACCGCGCCAACCTTAGCTGAGCCGGTGAAGGTCAAGGTACCACCTGGTAGCAAAGCCGATGGGAAACTACGGCTCAAGGGGAAGGGGCTTCCCTCAGCTACAGGCGGACCTGGCGATCTGTTCCTCACGTTGCAAATTGTCATGCCGGTCGGCATCAGCGAAGACGAACGAGTGTTGTACGAACGTTTGAGCAAGCAGCGGCATCCAGACCCACGAATGGAACTTCTCCAAAGCGCCCAACGGCGCTGAACCGAACACGATCGACATCGTCGACGGCAAGCACCTCGCTTGCGTTACGCCGACTGCTATGGCAATCTTCGACTCCAGGGCCTCTCAACCAAGGAGGAATTCATGATGTCTCTCACAAAGACAGCGATTGTGTGTGTCGTCGCGTCAGCATGTCTGTTCATGGTGAACACACCAAGTCTGTGGGCCAATGATCCGAGCTATGGTCATGCTGGAGGGGGGCACGGCGGCGGGAGTGCCCATGGCTATGGGAAGGGAATGATGCACAGCGG
>JACRQB010000262.1 GCA_016222925.1 Nitrospirota bacterium
CGAGAACGCCGCTGGCGGACTTTTTCAGCATCCTGCTGATGTGGCACCGATGCGCTGACCACCTCCTCCAGCCGGTTCGATCATGGACTGTCGGGCACCGGTCGGTCCAGCCCGATGCATCCGGAGTCTGCTGATCATGCCCGTCTATCAATACCAGGGCTACCGAAACGACGGCGGAACCGCGACCGGGATCATCGATGCGGAGAACCCCAAGGTCGCCCGCCTCAAACTGAGGAAAGAGGGCGTCTATCCGACCGATGTCGTCGAGCAGGGCCAAGCCCCGACCCACTCGCAAGAACAAACCCGCGGCCGCGCCGAGCGATCCATCGGCCGATCGGCCACCCTCGCCTCCACCGACCTGGCCCTTTTGACCAGACAGTTTGCGACACTGCTCGTAGCCGGCCTTCCGTTGGTCGAAGCCCTCGGCGTCTTAGTGGACCAAGCCGAGAAGAAATCCATCAAGGCGCTCCTCGCCGATATCCGAGAGCAAGTCCGGGGGGGGAAAGCGTTGAGCGCCGTCTTGGAGACGTACGAGAAGGATTTCTCTCCGATCTATGTGCACATGGTACGAGCCGGCGAGACCAGTGGCGCGCTGGATCAGATTCTGTTCCGGCTCACTGAGTTCTTGGAGAAACAACTGGCGCTGAGGAACAAGGTCACCAATGCGATGCTCTACCCGCTCATCATGCTCGTGATCGGGTCGGCAATCCTCTTTTTCCTCATTACGTTTGTCGTTCCCAAAATTACGATGGTGTTCGCGCAACAGAAACAAGCCTTGCCGTGGCCGACGGTCGCCTTGATGTCCATCAGCCAGTTCTTTGCCGACTACTGGATGGTGTTGGTCGGGGTTCTACTCGGAGGCCTCTATATGGCACGACGGTTCATTCGGACCGGCGCCGGTCGCATGATGGCGGACCGGATGATCTTGAAACTTCCCTTGATCGGAGACGTCGCGCGGATGGTGTCCATTTCCAGACTCACCAGCACGTTGGCCACGATGTTGGCCAGCGGGGTTCAGCTGCTCGACGCGATGGATGTCTCGAAGCGCGTCATGAATAATCGCGTGCTGGAAGAAACGGTCGAAGCGGCGCGGCAGAATATCCGCGAGGGCGAGACGATCGCCGATCCGCTCAAGCGAAGCGGCGAATTTCCGGCCCTGGTCACCCACATGATCGCCGTCGGTGAAAAGAGCGGCGAGATGGAGGAGATGTTGCGCCGAGTGAGTCAAATCTACGACGGAGAAGTTGAACGGGTCATCGCCCGCTTGACCTCGCTCATGGAGCCGGTCATGATCCTGGCCATGGGCGCCGTCGTCCTCTTCATCGTCGTCGCGATTCTCTTGCCCATCTTCGAAATGGGCCAGATGGTCCGCTAAAGCAGTCATCTGTGAAGGGGTGATGCGTGATCGGCAGAAAGGAACAGGGAGGCATTCGATGAGCACACGAGAGCAGAGCAACAATTGGCCCATGATCATGATGTGGAGAAGAACGCAGGGGGCTTCCAGTCTTCACCCGGCACCCAGCACCCAGCACTCGTCACGCCGTCGTTTCTATGAAGAACAGGCCTTCACCTTCATCGAGATCATGGTCGTCGTGGCCATCTTGGCCATTCTCGCAGCCCTGGTCGTCCCACGCATCATGGGCAGAACGGATGACGCCAAGCGCACGGCGGCCAAAGTCCAGATTCGCAATATCGAAGGGGCGCTGCAACTCTACAAACTGGATAATGGTGTCTATCCCTCGACAGAACAGGGCCTCAAGTCGCTCGTTGAAAAGCCCTCCGTCGGAGTGATCCCGAAGAAATGGAAGCTCGGAGGATACCTGCCCAAACTGCCGGAAGATCCCTGGAGCAACCCCTATAAATATCTCAGCCCGGTCCAACGAGGAGAGTACAAAGTGGAGTATGAAATCACCTCCCTTGGGACCGACGGCGAGGTCGGTGGGGAGGGCGTGAACGCCGACATCACCAATTGGAACCTCGACAAAGAATAGGACGTCGATGGTCACCGGCTACAGGACATCAGAGATAGGACACTCGGCTCAGGCACGACAGCTGCTCTCCGCTCAGTCCTCAGTCCTCAGTCCTCAGTCCTCAATCCTGGCTCCATCCCCCTCACCCCTCACCTCTCACCCCTTACGCGTTGCAACAGGCTTCACCATTCTCGAAATGCTGATCGTCCTGTTTCTCCTGACCGTTGTCGTGGCCGTCGTCTTCCCGCGGATCAGACGGAAACTGGTCGGCGTCCTTCGAACCGTTCAAGGGCTGGCGGCCACAAGCCAAAAGCCCCTGAAGCTCTACCTCGACATCGATCAGGGAACCTACTGGATGATGCTGGTGGAGGGCAAGGAGGAGCGAATCCCGCTTGATCCTGCCTGGAAGATCCCTCGTTCGCTCCCGGAATCGATCCGATTTACGGAGGTCTCCATCGGCCAAGACAAACGATTTTCCGGACGAGTCAACGTGTCCTTCTTCGCCAATGGCCGGATTGAGCCGGTCACACTGTATCTGACGGATGCGAAAAACAATCTCTTGGGACTGGCGGTCGATTCATTGACAGGAGGAATTCGGGTCAGCGACGAACGACTCGACCCTCCCCTGAACCCCATCATCCCCGAGCGAGTCCGGTTGCTGTTGAAGCCAAACCAGCAAGGAGGGGCGGGAACCTCGCAGAGAGGGTTGGTTCCGAACCAGTAGTCGATCGCAATGGCCCACGATGGACATCGAACCACGCCTCACGAAGATGGATTCACGCTGCTCGAAGTGCTACTCGCCATCGCCCTGCTGGCGATCGCGCTCCCGATTCTTCTCGGCCTTAGAAATTTCGACCTGGGACTTCAAGAGAGAGCGTCCGAACTGACCTCAGCCACCCTGCTGGCCCAGGAGAAACTATTGGAGACCGAACTCTCGGGACAATATGCCATCGGGGAAACCAACGGAGAGTTCCTGAACCTCCCGCTTGGTGCCCAAACCACCATCCAAGCAATTCCAAGAGCGATCGGGTACAGATGGAAACGGACGATCGCCCCCACTCCATTGGAGTTGATTCGGGAGATCCGGATCAAAGTCTCGTGGCTGCGGGGTGAGCTGGAAGAATCGCTAGAGGTCAGCACCTATGTCTTTGCCGGCCGTTCCACTTTTTAAACCCAACGCGGGCTTTACGCTCGTCGAGGTCTTGGTGGCTGTAGCCTTGCTGGGCATGATCGGCGCCATGGTCTTCGGGTCGCTTGTCATGACGACGAGATCCGTAGAGGCCGGACGAGACCATGCGGCGAAGGAACAAACGATCAGAAGAGTGTTACGTCTCATGGCCGAAGAAATTGCGCTCAGTAAACGGCATACCCAGTACCCGTGGGTGGGA
>JACRQB010000029.1 GCA_016222925.1 Nitrospirota bacterium
GGAGGGCCTGCCCAAACCGCAGCGGGCCTGGCTGTATCTGCCCAAAGATCCGGTCTTGGTGCACTATGCGAAGCAGATTAAGGCGGAGCGCGATCATGTCTTGGAAGACATCATGCCGGCCGGGCAACGAGACCTCTTCGGTCGTGTGACGGTTTCGACGAACGAATACATGCCGCTGATGGCCGTTGCCAGGATGGATAGCCTGATCGGCGAAGACGAGACGAAAGGGGAGGGCGATGCGGCTATCGTTGCCGAACCAGCCGTATCTCTCCACCAACAGAAGGAAGATCTGCGGGATCTCCACCGGTTGTTGGTCACCAGCCTCGCGCGAATGAGTGGAATCGATCATCGAAGGCTCAACGCAGAATTGATCGCGCGCACCGGCAGCCGTGTCGATCAGGCGACAGTCGAGCAGCTCAAGAAACGGATTCAACTATTAGAGCGGTGGAAAGAGCGGGGCTACGATGGCAAACGATAAGGCTTTTCCGTGGCAGCTTCTTTCTCGCGCAGATGCCTATCGAAGATGAATGGGCCAAACGGGAGAAGCGAGGCCAGAAAGGCAGAGAAGGAAAATTTGTTGTCCCATTGAAGTGTCGTTCGTAACTTGGCCAACTGGGCGACATAAGCCAAGAACAAGATTCCGTGAATCGCCCCCACGACCGTCACGACTTTCGGCATCCCCATCATGTACTTCATCGGCATCGCCACGAACAGCAACAGGAGAAAAGAACTGCCTTCGGCCAAGGCAGTCATTCTGAATCTTCGGATCTGATTCATCGGTGTCAATATTCCTCGGTGATAAATCCGGGATCAACCGGCATGGGGGCCAAGCAGCCGGCATTGTCTACGGACTTCTAAATCAGTGTCAATAAGGTTTGCAGGGGAAGATCCTGCGGCTGGTTCCATTGTCAGTATTGGAGTTGCGTCTAAGATCACAGACGGGACCTGAATGTCCCGCAGGCTGTTGTGAAAGGCCGTTCAGCAAGGCCGCAGCAAGCGAAGAGGTGAGGAGGTACATACCAAGCTTCGCTTGACCTGCTTGCCTAGCTCATGGACAAGCGGATAAACACCTTGCTTCCCTCTCTCTTCCTCGTTGTGAGCCTCTGAGCGATGCGATCTGCCTCGCGAAGCCGCTTCGGCAAAGCGGGGAACGCCGGTGGCGGACTTTTTATGCAACCTGTTAGGTCGGCGGCAGCATCCAATAGCACCAGCCCAGAATAATCGGGGTTGCGACATACATGGCCTTTTTCCCGAAGGCATCATTTACCCCATAGATGAGGATACCACCGATGAAGGTGAAGTAGATCAACCCAATCCCTCGATAGCTGGCACTGTGTTCTGCTGCCAACGCGAGGGCTGGTGACCCAAGAATCAGTCCGGCTGTGAGTGTGGCTAAGCGTTTCATTGTAGTCTCCTTCCAAGACAGGTCATATGCTGGGGCATGTTGTCGATGTAGAGATTGGTTGCAGACACAAAAACGCCCTCGTGGTCATGAACACCAGGAGGGCACAGGGCTGTACTCGGATCACGTTCTATGGTGGGCTCGGACAAACCTAGCAAGCAGTCACAGAACACCTCTTTGTCTAAATGAAGAGACTCATGCTGCGCCTTCCTGTGCAGGAAGTCAAACCAGCGGTTGTCCGCTGAATGTGTGAGATGCGCGAAGGAGAGATCGGAAAGCGAAATGCGACGACTTGGGACAGAACCCAACGGAGCTGGTCTTGGTTTGCGGCTAGTTTCTACAGAGCCAGGGCGTCATCACTACTTCAACGCAGGCTCCGGCTGCAAATAAGTCAATGCGCATGCCAGGCTCCATTTCGTTGCCCCAAGCTCTCCGGGTGCGCTTCCTTTCAGCGAAGAAGCGTTGAGAGCTGTTTGGCTTGACCATAGGTGTAAGACGGTTCTATGATCGATCAGTTAATAGTAGGGAGGTCACCATGGCTACCACCACGATTTCGTCCAAGTTTCAGGTCGTCATACCGAAGGAGGTCCGAGACAAACTTCATTTGACACCCAGACAACGCTTGTTGGTTATTGAAAAGGGAGGCGTCATTACGCTTGTTCCGGAAGTGCCCCTCAAATCGTTGAAAGGCGTACTCAAGGGAATGACGACGAGGGATGTGAGAGAGAAGCAGGACCGCGAATGAAAATTCTGTTGGATTCCAGTGGGTGGATCGAGTTCTTCACCGACGGCCCCAGGGCCAACCGGTATGCCGCCTATCTGACTCCACGGCACCATCTCATCACGCCCACGATTGTGCTATACGAAGTCTACAAGAAAATCAAACGAGAGCGAGGCGAGGAAACGGCTGTGCAGTTTGCCGGACGTCTCCATGCAACCCACGTGATTCCATTGACGGAGTCGATTGCCTTGCTCGCTGCCGATCTGAGCCTCCAGCACGGACTCGCGATGGCTGATGCGATTGTGTATGCCACAGGACGAGATCAGGAAGCAGAGGTGGTCACAGGTGACGCAGACCTCGAAGGCTTGCCCGGGGACGGTACAGAGGGGATGGGTGTACGTGAGCACGGTTGACGAATGACGTGGTGCCTTGACGCTTTATGTGAGGTCGAAGGGCATGGGGTGAAGTGGGAAAGTGAGGGATAAGCGGGAATCGTCATTTCGTGTCATGCATGATTCAAGATCTGACGCCCATCCCAACCCTCATAAGGCGAAAGTTAACCCCCGAGCATTCTCTTTGGTCTTCATAAGTCAATAGTCATGTCTGACCCCAATTTATGATTCACCGCTCTGAGGAGTGTCTACACCTCCGTTCACGAAGAGGTTGTTTGCACTTGCACCACGCCTCGAACCGTGTGCCTTGCCGATGACTCACCTTCAGGACCGTGGTCATGGCGTCCCAATGCTCCACTGTGCGCGACTCCAGCTCCTCTGAGAAGAGATCGTGTCTCTGTCGGCAGATCAGGAGCATGAGACTCGAAGCCAGAACCCAACGAAGCTGCCGTGACCAGAAAAATAAACCATTGGTTGCCCATGAGAACCTCCGTTAGTAAAAGTTAATTATCCGAGTGACTCTACTCAGGGATTTATATGTAGTCAAGTGAGCGTTTCGAAGCAACAACGATATCGGGGGAATAGCCCGGACAACAGGAGGAAAGAGAATGGACGCAGATGCAGATTTGAAGTGTTCGACGTGCAAGTAGGTGTCCGGAAATCGACCAGTCTGGAAATACAGCTATTGAGGAGGAGCCCTAAGGAAGGGTGGGCTATTCTGGCAGCGTCGTTCGCAATGTCAACCATGCGCCCTAGAAAATAGCCCTACCGCTTGCGTGTATTCGGTCCCTATGGTACAGCTCCCACGTAATCCACCAGGGATCTTCGTGACTGATTATGCCTGTGCCCGAAAGACACGTCTTATTGACTACACAAAGGAACCAGCTATTTACTGCCCTCCAGAGTAAGGGCTTCCAGCCTGAAGAGTTCATCTTTTATGAGGAAGACAATTCAGCACATCTGAGTCACCGGTCCACGCAGTACGGCTGTAGAATATCCGTTGGTTCCTTTACCGTCACTGGTTCAATGGGAGCGCTTGAAACTTATACTCTTCCTTATCGTCTCGTCAGTTCACCAGGACGTGAGCTGCTTCAGGAGGAGCGCTATTTCGGATCTTGGATCAAGGTTATAAATGGATTCAACGACTGGCTTACGTGCCTGACTGGGGAACTCCAAATCCCAGACCTATGGGCTACTATCTCAGGGGATACTCAGCTTATAAAGCTTGCTGCCGATCAGGACAATCGACCGTTCACACCCGACGACCAGCTTCAGTTCAAGAAGGCTCTGGACGAGATTAAAGCCTATCTCATCAAGAGCCACAATCTCACTGGTGCTCGGCTCGAAACTGTTGAAGGGCGATTGAGCTACCTGGAAGAAGCTGTCACACGAATGGGGCGGAAGGATGTCATTCACATTGCCATAGGTGCCCTTGCGAATATCGCCACAGGACTATTGCTTGATGCAGACGGCACCCGTGAGCTTTTCCGGTTTGCGGGACAGATTTTCAAACAACTTCTCGGAAACGTCTACTATCTAGTCGGACCACATTGAAGGCGTCTTTCATGACCGCCACAACCACACCAACGGTTTTCACACACGCTGATTATGTTGAACTCGAACACGTATTTGCCGGTGGTGATATCAGTAAGGCTACGAAGGCAGAACTCGAACGTTTTGCCGTCATGCTATCTCGTCCAAACGCATATACTCAGTTCGGGGTGTCTAGTTTTCTTCAGGCGTGTGAAACCGTCCGAACTCTCCTGATCGTCCGCATGAGTGAAGAAGCCAACGACGAAGCCACACAGATCAGCAAGATTGCCCTCTATATCGCAATGGCCGCGCTAGGTTGTACCTTTGTACAAATGCTGGCGGCATGGTGGCCGAAGTTTTCCTAGTCAACGTTGTTCCCACAAGACATGGATTCCATCGACGCTCCCTATTGATAGATGGGGGTCTGGCTTGAGTAGTGACTTATTATGTTCTGAAATGAGTGCAGTCCGGTGGAATCAGCGTCTGTAGATCTCTCATCGGTGTTCAACCCGCAAGACAACGATCTTTTGACCATCCAGATCGAAAACCCACACGGTAATTTCCAACGAAACCTAGTGGATCACAATTTCGATTGTTTCAGCGGTTCGGCGCGGGGGAGAGGACACACTCACTTCTTATAGTTGACCCTTAGATAAGGGATTCGCGGTGTCAGGCGCGCGGCGAATCGGTTGACGGAGGGTGCTTACGGGCGGCACGGGCGGTTTTTCGAAGGCCATCTCGGGGTGGCCCGTTTTCAGAAGGAGCGGTTCCGATCTCGGCAAAGACTCCGCGATGGTCCGAGGGCCAGAGGGTGTCGTCGTTCGGGCGGCGATTGGGGTGGTCAAATGCCAGACGGCTGCGTGTATTGAAGGTCGAGCTGCAACAAGCGACAACAGCATGACAAGACAGGATGAGATACCGACTTCAACGACACACTTATTTCTTATAGTTGATCTTTGATAAGGGATTAACGGGATTAGGCCCGCGTCGAATCGGTTGACGGATGGTGTTCACGGGAGACACGGGCGGTTTTTCGAGGGCCACCTCGGACGGCCCGATTCCAACAGGAGCGGTTCCGATCTCGGCAAGGACACCGCGATGGTCCGAGGGCCAGAGGGCGTCACTGTTCGGGAGACGACCGGGCTGATCAAATACCAGACGGCTTGACGCACGACCGGACTCCCATCGTCACCCCATCGCCTCATAAGCCATTTTCGCTAACAGCTCCCTTATCTGTTTGATGACGTATGTTTGACCACTTTAGAGATTGTTAGTTATAGTGGCATTCGATGGGGCATGGTGTCCCTTTGGAAGGAGAAGACCGATGCGCGTGATGAAAGTAGCGCAGGATCGACACATTGTGCTTCCCAAGCGCCTGTTTCAGCCGGCTGATACGGTCCTTGTGATGACCGAAGGCGATACTCTTGTCATTAAGAAAGTGCGTCCACGACTCTCCTCAATCGCCCAGCGCGTTCGAGGCCGTGCCCTTCCGATGCGGACGGTTGTCCGCGAGGTGCGGGCCTACCGGAAACGCCGTCGCCAAGCATGAGGGTTGTCGCCGATACGAATGTTATCGTATCGGCCATGCTCTGGATCGGTAGTCCTCACCAAATCCTTGTCGCTTCGGAAGATGCTCGACTGACGCTGTGTACGTCTCCCTCGCTTCTCCGTGAACTCACCGGAGTATTGAGCCGTCCCAAGTTTGCTCCACGACTCCGTGCGCTACAGGTCAGTGTTTCGGAACTGACTACCGGCTACGCACGATTAGCCCGTCTCGTGAATCCACAGCGCATCATGCGCGTTGTTGCGGAGGACCCGGCGGACGACGAGGTCCTCGCCTGCGCGCTTGCTGCGCGGGCGCACTACATTGTCAGTGGAGATACCGATCTTCTTCGGGTACGGTCGTACCGGGGAATTTCAATTCTCTCACCCCATCTCTTTGTTCAGCAGAAGCTCTCCCGGTCATAACAATTCCTTCAGGGGTGTCTGGACATCGCACCGGATCGGCACAACGTGCTTCCCAAGCGCCTGTTTTAGCCAGCTGATACTGTTCTTGTGATGGCCGAAGGAGATGCCGAATTCAACGACACACTCACTTCTTATACTTGACCCGTGATAAGGGGTCAACGGTAGCAGATGCCCGTCGAATCGGTTGACGGACGGTGTTCACGGGAGACACGGGCGGTTGTTTGAGGGCCACCTCGGTCGGCCCATTTCCAGAAGGAGCGGTTCCGATTTCGGCCAATACACCGCGATGGTCCGAGGGCCAGAGGGCGTCACCGTTCGGGAGCCGACCGGGCTGGTCAAATACCAGACGGCTTGACCGCACGACCGAGCTGCCGTTGGTACTGCCATCAAACAGGAAAATGAAATCGACACGGCGATCGGCCGTGGGCCATTCGACTTGGATATTTTGCCAGACCGTTCCTCCGGGTACTCCCGGATTCGCGACCCGGAAGGCGTCGATGAATCCCGGCTCTTTCTGCCATTCGGTGAGGACTGGAGATTGCTCTCCGGTATTCAAGTCGCCCATCAAAATGGCTCGCCCCATTCCTCGATGTTCACGGAACAGTTCCCCCACTCGTTGGAGTTGGCATTCGTCGCTTTTCGACGTGTGGGCGGAGAAGACCTGGACTGAGCCATCCGGTGCCTTAATCTCAGCTCGCAGGAGAATGCGAGGATCCATGCGACGCTGGCACTGAGGTAGGTCGTAGACTTTTGAGGCGACGATGGGATAGCGGCTCAAGATGGCCGGTCCTTCTTTGAAGCCGATGGCTGAGGTGATCAGCCGATCCACGAACCCGATGCCGAAGATATGTTCAGTCGCAGGGGCGAACACCATCTGGTAACCGAGCGCATCGGCGATTCGCTGCGGTACGTTGCCATGCTTCCGGCTGTCCGACGCTTCTTGAAGTGCGATCACGTCAGGTTGCAACCGTTGCAGTTCCTGGATGGTCAGGTCGAGCCGTTCGGCGAGATGGGTGCCGCTCTCGAAGAATCCTGACCATGCGCCATCGTGCAGCAGGTTGTAGGTCAAGACCCGCAGTGGAGGTGAATCTCCTCGGCCTTGTTCAGCGTGCGTTACGGGACTACAGAGCAGTAGGATGGCGGCCAGCCACGGGAGCGTATACGAGAAGCGATTGACCATAGGTGATACACGTAACATACGCCTGTTTCCTAAATCTTTCCATAGTGAAGCCCATAATGTGACTCGGCGATTGAAGCTGATCCTCGTCCCGTCCTTGCACCATCTTTTCAGCGGGTGCTAAGATCCGAGCAACGGAATCATTTCGTACTTGTTTCAGAAACATCATGCCGAATATTACATTGCTTGTGTCGCCCAGTTGTGGGGCCTGTCCATCGGCGAAAAGTCTGTGGAAGCAGTTGCGGGTGAAGTACAGCTTCTCCTATCGTGAAGTGGATATCACCACGAAAGACGGCCAGGAACTGGCCGACCGTCATTCTGTCCGTGCCGTGCCGGCGACGATCATTGATGGGCGCCTGACGTTCGTCGGCGTCCCAAGTCGGGAAAGCGCGGAGAAGGCCATTCAATTGAAGATCAAACAGCGAGAAGGGTAGGGGAACCATGGACGAATATGACAATGAGCTCCCGGATCTTCCACTCATTGCCAAGGGGCCTCCGCCGGATTGTCCGATCTGCGCCGATCCCATGTCGTTTATCGACGGGGACTGGGCCTGCGTCGACTGCAATGGGGAGCTCTTGGGGCCGGAGACCGGGTAGCGTACAATGACTCGCCATGTTGCAGGTCGTCACGGGTCTCTTTCATCCTACTCTTGAATCTGCACTCGTCCATCGACTCACACGCGTCAAGGCGACTGATCCGCTTGCGCCGATCGCGATCTTCGTTCCGTCCAAGCCACTCGCCGATCGCCTTCGCACCGTTCTCGCGATCGAATACCGGCTGTCGCTCTTAAACGTACATATCTTGACCTTCCATCAACTGGCCCTGCGGCTGGCTGGGGACGTACTGGTCGACCACCCACTGCCGCGGGTCGTTGACGAGCTGTTTTTTGAACAACTCGTCCGTCACATTGTTCACAGCAAGCTCACCAGCCAGGCTCCGTTGCAACGAATCGGACAATCCTCTGGGACGTGGGGCGCGCTCTGGGCGACGATCCGTGATCTCAAGGATGCCGGTGTCGATGCTGCGCAAGCGCTGCAAGGTCTCCGTGAAGGCTATTTCGAGGATGACGATCGGGAGTGGCTCGGCGCGCTCCTGTCGCTCTATGCGACCGTGAAGGAAGCAGGCAAGACCCTCGGGGTTGGGACGCAAGACGATCTGGCCGAGGCCCTCATCCCGTTCATTCCAACCGCTACGTTTCTTCAGCCGTTGAAGGCCGTGTTCTACTACGGGTTCTATGACCTGACGCAGGTGCAGCTGTCTCTCTTTGAAACTATCAGCCGCGCGAAGGACACGACCTTGTTTTTTCCGCTGGAGGATGACCCGGCGTTTGGCTTTGCTCGGCGCTTTTTCGATCGCCATATCCAGTCGCTGGTGATGTCGGACGATGCGCCGATCCGGCTGGAACAGGAATCGTCGACGGTGGCGCACGATCACGCCCAACTCACCATACGGAGCGTAATTGGCGCGGAAGAAGAATTGGCAGTAACCTGCCGAACCATTCTCGATCTGGTCGAAACCAACGGCTATCGATTCGATGAAATCGGCGTCACCGCCCGGACACTCGATCCCTATAGCCTGTATCTTCAGTCGAGTTTCGATCGCCATCGGATTCCCTTTCGTACGACGGCATCGAGGCCGTTGATTCAGGAACCGATCTGCAAGCTCGTGTTGCAGTTAGCCTCCCTGCCGTTGAACGATTTCTATCGCACGTCAGTTCTTGATGTCGTGACGTCTCCGCTCTACGTTACCGATGTGTATGACGAGCTGTCGGCGTCGTACCGGCCAGAACAGTGGAAGCTGCTCGTTCAAGCGCTGCACATTACGCACGGGGTTGAAAAGTGGACGCGGTTAGAGCAGGTGAGCCAGGCTGCATTGGTGCTTGATGGCGAGGAGAGCCTTGTTGATTCGCTGGCCATTGCGCCGGAGGTGATCGGCCTGCTTTGGCAGGTGGTCTCACAGCTCGCGCAAGCCTGTTCGGCCCTGCCATCGCGAGGCACGATCGGTCAGATGGTCACAGCTTGTCAAGCACTCATTGAGCGGCACCTGCGCCGGCCGGATGTAGCCGTATCAACTACCGACGAGAGTCCGCTTGCTCGCCACGCGATGACATGGGATGTGATCGATCGTATCTGGACGACACTCATGGAATTGGAGCCGCTCAACGAGGAGATGACCTGGGCCGAATTTGTTGAGCTGCTGACCCATACCTTCGAGCGCACGACGATCCCTCTCCACGATGGTTCATCTCAGGGCGTGATGGTATGCGACGTGATGGCGGCCCGCGGAGTGCCGTTCAGAGTCCTGTTCGTCCTCGGGCTGAACGAAAAAGTGTTTCCGCGCTATATTCGCGAAGATGCGTTTCTGCGCGATCGTCATCGGCGCGTGCTCGACGCCACGCTTGGATTTAAGATCGATGAGAAACTGACGGCCTACGGAGAAGAGACCTTGCTCTTCCGCCTATGCTGTCAGGCTGCCACGCAGCGACTCTACCTGTCCTATCAACGGGCCGATGAATCTGGCCGCATGTTGGCCGCCTCTCCGTCTCTCGGAGACGCGCGCCGTCGGTTCGGCCAGGATGAGCAGCCGATCGATGTGGTGCCTCGTCGTCTGACGGATCGAGTCTCACAACAGCCGACGATTACACTATTCCTGCCGCCGGATGAACTGACTCAGTGGTTGGCCATGAACGGGCAAGACCCGACCGATCTGGTACGGGCGATCGGGCGTGATGCGGAGACGTTCCACCATGCAGCGACGGCGCTCGATCGAATCGAAGAAGACGGCGCGACGCTGAATCTCTTTGATGGGATGACGGGGACGGTCGAATCTCATTGGGTACGACTCATTGAACGGGGGCTCGCCCCAACGCCGCTCGAACGGTATGCGCGCTGTCCGTTTCAATATTTTTCCGCAGATGTGCTGCGACTCGAGCCGAGCCGGGTTGCGATATCGCAGGAGCCAGATGCGGCGCTGGTTGGGACGCTCTGCCACGCCGTATTGCGTCGTTGCTATGAACAGCTCGTGCAGGTCGGATGGCCGACTGAACGGGTGGCGACCGACAGGGTAGACCAGACGATCCGCGCATCGGTGGAACAGGTGGCAGAAGAATTGGAATCACAACATCGGACAGGCCACTATCTGCTATGGGAGCTGGCAAAAGAACTGATTGCGACACTGGTGAACGCGGCGGTCAAGGCGGACGAGGAAGAACAGGCCGAGCATCCGTACCAGCCCATTGCATTTGAAGTGGACGGTGAAGGGACGATTCCCGGTGTCCTCGACGAGGGATTGTTGAAGATCCGTGGTCGCATTGATCGTCTCGA
>JACRQB010000256.1 GCA_016222925.1 Nitrospirota bacterium
GAAGGAAAAGTTGAAGGCACAGCTCCAGAAGATTGCCACGTCGCGGACGGGTGGTCAGAAAACTGATCAGGCGCTGGGGAAGACCAGCACCGGTCCTGAAGGGTTGCCGCATTCGATTATCGTAACGGCGGATGGAATAGAGGGCGAGGCAGAATTGGCCACTCAGGTCGAGGCCGATCAGACGGCTGCGGTGCCCACGGCAGAATCGGAACTGCGTGGTCCCACACGGTCAGCTGACGAGCCTGGCCCGAAAGGAACATCCACCAAGGGGACGGGCGCGAAAACGCCGCCGAAGAGGACCACCACGAAGTCGGAGCAGATCGCGTTCGTTGTCGGAAAGCCTGGAGCAAAGAAGAAATCAGACGGAAAGTCTCTCAAGTCGATGAAGGCCCCAGGACCGCGCAAACCCAAATAGGACATCATGACGACCAAGACAAAAACAACCACTGTGGTCGAGAAAAAACTGATCAGCCTGGCGGACATTGTGATCCAAGCAGCCGATCGTTCGAAAGATCCGACGTTTCACATCCCCATCCGCGCCCTCTCGAACGTGTTCTTCAATGAAAAGAAGGGCCTCATCGAGATGGGAAGTAAAAAGCAGGAGCGGTCGTTTTTTAACGTCGGTATGGCGAAGAGGTTCATGCAGACGGTGCTGGTAGCCGATGCCCTCTCCGAGTTGCAGCGGGCTGATCTCACCACCTCACTTCGAGAAATATACTACCGCACCAAACACACGATCAAAGATTCTCATGAGAATACCTTCGATGCGCAGGACGAATCCGATCCGGTCATTGAAGATTTAGAGGTGTCCCTCGCGACGCTTCGAGAAGAGCTCCATGTCAGCGCAGAAAACAGAGGCAGTATCGTGGGGCCGGTGGTCTTCGGCGATGACGTGGAACCGGCTCTCGGAGGACAAGTTCTGGCGACGCTATAACTGTATTCTCCTGACTGGAAACGGTCAGCCTCCTCGCGGTGTGCGGCGGTTAGCCTGTCGGCTGCACGAGGAACATCGGCTGCCGGTCTATGTGCTGGTCGATAACGATCCTTGGGGGTACTACATCTATTCCGTCGTCAAACAGGGCTCGATCAATTTGGCCTTCGAGAGCCAACGGATGGCCATTCCCAAGGCCAAGTTCGTGGGCCTGTCGAGTGCCGATCCGGAGCGTTACGAACTGCCGCGCAATGTCGGAATCAAACTGAATGAGAAGGATATCGCACGTGCCAAGGAATTGTTGAACTACCAGTGGTTCCAAAAGCCGGCGTGGCAGGTGGAGATCAAGCGCATGCTCGCGAGTGGGCTGAAGTACGAACTCGACGCGCTGGCCAACAAGGATTTTCAGTACCTGACGAAGAAATATCTGCCGAGGAAGCTCAAGGAAAAAGACTGGCTGGACTAACTGGCCTCCTATCTGTGCCATCATTGAGCCACCAACAGTCCGCTTGCATGAATCGGCTATGAAGACCTTGCCTGCTTGGACTGCGCCGCTTCGCGATTGGCAGGGCCGTGCGCTCTCGGCCGTCCGTACCCATCAGACCAAAGATTTTCTGGCGATGGCGACTCCTGCCGCGGGCAAGACGCGTTTCGCCTTGCGCGTGGTGCATGAATATCTGGCGAAACAGGCTGCGGTCCGGGTGCTGGTCGTCTGCCCGACGAATCACCTTCGCACACAATGGTCGGATGCGGCGGGGAAGATCGGGTTGCAGCTTGATCCGGCTCTGACCAACGAACAAGCTGCTGAAGCGCCGGACTATCACGGCGCGGTGGTGACCTATCAGCAAGTCTGCCTGGCCCCGGCGGTCTTCCAGCGGGTCTGCCAGAGCAAGAAGACGCTGCTCATCTTTGACGAGTTGCATCACGCCGGCGACGGCAAGAACTGGGGGAAGGCGCTGCGCTCGGCGTTCGAGCCGGCGGTGTTCCGACTGATTCTGTCCGGCACCCCCTTTCGCTCGGATAACAATCCAATCCCGTTTATTCAATATGAACAAGGAGAAAGCCGGGCGGATTTCGCGTATGGGTACACCGACGCGATTCGGGATAGCGTCTGCCGGCCCATTGTCTTTCCGAGCTACGAAGGCGAGCTGAGTTGGCTGTCGGAAGGCCGCGAGCATCATGCGACGTTTGAAGACGGGCTGAAATTCAACCGTCAGCGGGAACGGTTGAAGACGGCGCTTCTGCAAGACACGTGGCTTGGGCCAGTGATCACCGACGCCCATGCGCAACTGACACGTCTTCGGAAGGAGGAGCAACCGGATGCCGGCGGACTGATCGTCTGCATGGATCAGGATCACGCGCGCTGGGTGGCCGACCTGGTTGCCCGTATCACTGGGACAAAGGCCGAAGTAGCCGTCTCGGACGATCCTGCTGCCTCGCGCACCATTGAGGAATTCGCTGGTCACGCAAAGCAGCAGTGGCTGGTTGCCGTCAACATGGTGAGCGAAGGCGTCGATATCCCTCGACTCCGTGTCGGCGTCTATGGGACGAACGTGATCACGGAAATGTATTTCCGTCAGGTGGTCGGCCGGTTCGTGCGGATGCAGGAGGGCCTGCCCAAACCGCAGCGGGCCTGGCTGTATCTGCCCAAAGATCCGGTCTTGGTGCACTATGCGAAGCAGATTAAGGCGGAGCGCGATCATGTCTTGGAAGACATCATGCCGGCCGGGCAACGAGACCTCTTCGG
>JACRQB010000257.1 GCA_016222925.1 Nitrospirota bacterium
CGCATTCCGTTTCGACTCCACAACATCGCCTATCATGATCGGGCTCCGATCATTAAAGCGACGAAGGGAAAGGGTCACACGGTGCCCTGCCTGATCGATGGGAAGCGCGGGATCTGCGATACCACGGATTTCGGTCAGGAGGTGGCGCGTTATATAGATAAACGTTATCGGCTTAACCTCTTTCCCAAAGCTTACGACGGGCTCCAGCTGATTCTTTCCCGCTATATCGAGAACGAGCTGGAGATGGTGGAATTCAAAGTGAACGATACCTACGTGATCCCGAAGCGCTCGCTGGTCGAACAGACGATGCTGATTCGGCACAAGGAACGGAAGTTCGGTAGAGGATGCGTCCAGGAATGGACCACTCACCGGCGGTATCTGTGCGCACAGTTTGCGGAACTCCTGAAGCCCATCGACAATATGCTGACGGCTTCGCCGTTTCTCCTGGCCGATCGCCCGTTGTTCGTGGATTACGACCTGCACGGCGTGCTCGGCAACTACCTGTTCAACGGCAAGACCAGATTGCCCAATCTGAAACACCTGCGACGCTGGTATCAGGCGATGAATACGAGGAAGTAACCTTAGTTGCCTCTTTCCCATCAATGCCCCTACTGATTCGGGCTGCCGGCGGCTTTGCTTGAAGTACGAATAGCCTGTCGCTAATACCAGATAACAGGATCAGGGGTCTGAACTACTGGCGGGTATATTTGCGGAAGAACTCCGCGATGGCCGGTTTGTCCATCTTTCCATTGGCCACTGCAAGCACCATGTCGACAAGCGCCTGATTCGTCATCTTCGTTTCAATGCCATTCATGGTCAAAAATACGAGAGCCGCGGCCGCCCCCACACGCTTGTTTCCGTCTAAGAATGGATGATTCTGCACAAGGTGAAAGAGGTACGCTGCCGCCATCTCATAGAAATCACCGTGCAGATAGTGCCCACCGAATCCGGACTGAGGAGCTGCCATCGCAGATTCCAGCAGTCCGTTGTCACGGACTCCCAGCGTCCCTCCATGCCGTTCAATTTCATCACGGTGAATCTCCAGCACTTCGTCCAATGTGAGAAACAGCGGTTCCATTCCCTATTCCGCAAGTTTCTTCAATGCCGGACCGTACTGCCGATTCACCTTGGCTAAGGCAGCGCGGAATTTCTTTTGGCGAGCGGCATCCTGGGCAGGCGTCACGATGAGGCACTTCCCGTCTGTCTTGATGTTGAGGGGCGTCTCGGCATCGATATCCAATAGATCGAGCACGCCCCGATCAATCACGAGGGCAAGACTATTACCATGCTTGGTGAGCTTTTTGATCATATAGGCACCTCCCCTGTGGTACTACAATGTATATCCATTATATCACCTGATTCCGATGAGGTAAAGCCGACTGCGGTTAACGAGAGTTCGCGCATCCTATGCACTGATTCGGATCAACAGCGGTGTTCCTTCGCAAGCTTCTTGAATATTTTCGCCTTCTTTTTCTTCGGCGGCTTCGATTTCGCACATTCAACCGCCTCATCAAGCCACGAAGCAAGACCGGACACCGTGCGGTAGCCAGCTTCGCTGATGAATAAGAAACTTTTGAGTGGCTTGCCCGTAAAATCCATCTTATGAGCGTGAGGTTTCTTGAGGAGAGCGTCGTAACGATCTGGCATGACGCGAACCATGAGGCGGTCTTTCTCGATTCCGCAACACAGGTGGCCATCGAGCATGAAACAGAGCCCACCGAACATACGCTTTTCGTCGACTCCCCCTCGACGCTTGAAGTAGCCCCTGATTCGTTCTGCCAATCGCTCGTGGTAGGCCATTTTTTCGTCTCGTGTCGACAGTGCGCCTTCCCCATCAGTCGATCAATGGATTAGGGCTTCTGTTTTGGTATACTCCTCCCCACCATGGCATCGGATACCCCGACTCCGCAGCCGTCAGGTCGAGAGCGCCGCGACTACTATCGCATCACCGTTCTCCTGTCCATCTGTCTTCAGCCTGAGAGCGATACCGCGGAGGGAACGCTCATTCAGCAATCCGTCAATATCAGCGCCGGCGGGATCGGCATCACGTTGAACCAGGTCTTCGAGGTGAACGCCATTCTCTCCTGTACTCTGCTCCTTCCCGGCGAAGTACTCTTTAAGTCCTACCTCGAAGTGTTGCGTGTGGATCCCATCCCCTACCCGCTCAATACGTATCGCCTCCATGGCCGCTTCATCAGGATGGCCACTGCGGATCGAGAGCTGCTGATCCGACATATTATCCAATTTCAACGCGAACACCTCAATAAGCACTACTCCGCCTAAATAGGTACGGCCTTCAGGGTGAATAGGCCACGGACAACTCTGGAAGACCCGTTTCGTCCCCGCGAAAGGGGGATTCATTCTGCCGCGCGAGGCCGACTACACTGGGTCACCGTGGAATCCACTCGCCCCTATCAGCGCCATCACTATCGCGTCCCGCTTGCCATGCAATACCCCGTGATGTTTTCCGATGCGGAAACGATCACGGAAGGGAAAGTCATGAATCTGACGGTATTCGGCTGCGCGATTGAATGCGCCGATACCATCCCAGAGGGGATAACACTTCGGATGCGGCTCATCCTCCCGGATCAGGCACAGTCACTCCCGGTCGAGGAAGCGGAAGTCCGATGGGTCCAAGGGAATCGAATGGGGCTTCAGTTTCACAGGGTGGAGCGGGCGGCGGATTTTCGGCTCCATAGCTTTGTCTGGGATCGGATGGTCGAACGGCTCCACCTGATCACTCAGGGAGGGCTTTCACCTTCTTGATCCCGAGGTCTCCTGCCTTTTCCCACTAGGGCCAGACACAAGAGTCCGATGCCAATCCAGACCACTTCGCGGAATCGTCGGAGCAGTGCAAAGGTGATGCCCGTCACATCACTGTAGCCGAAGGCTTGCAGCAAGAGGAGATTGCCGGCATCCTGCGCCCCGAGACTACCAGGAATGAAAAAGGTCCCGCCTTTAATGAGGGCTGCCAAGGCGCCCATCGAGATGACCGACCACAGGCTGACGGAATCGCCTAGGAAATAGATGATCACAAAGACTTCTAACGATTCGGCCAGCCAGCCGAAAAAGCACACTCCGGTTGAGAGCGCAAAAGTCCCACGATGCTGACTGTAAAAATTCAGAATGGTCTGGTCGATCGAGCGCAGGTGTTCCTCCTGCGCCTCTAGAACCTGAATCCGCATTCCCAGATTCTTAATGATTGCCAGCATCGAAGCAAAGAGCCCACGTTGTTGAACAAAGACGAACCCGGCGATTGAACAGACCAACACCGCCACACTCAGCACCGCAGCCGTGATGGTCTGTCCCGCCGAGCTACCGGTGCCCAAGATCAAAAATCCAATGGCGATCCCAACGAGAATATAGAACACCTCGGCAATCGTGAGAGTCGTCTTGGCGATCACCACAGACGCAGCCCCTTCCGCCATCGGAACATTGTATTGTTTCAGCAGGTAGGCCTTCAGCGGTTCGCCGCCCATGTAGGCTGTGGGTGTCGTCATATTCACAACCTCCCCGGCCGTCCTGATCGTGAGGAGCCGCCAAAACGGGATCACTTGCGCGAATGACCCTAATACCAGCTTCCAGCCATATGCCTCGATCACATACATAATGAGAGAGGGAATCAGGATGATCACCAGGGGGAGGGGGCCTAGCCTCAACGCCGCATCGTAGATGTTACCGGGTCCAATCTGCCAGACAAGAAAGCCAAGAACGATGAGGCCAAGGGCTAGTAGGATATAGCGCAACACGTTAGTCGGACAGCGAACGGGCCATTTATGGCCGAGGAGACGAGACTGCGGATGGGCGGATGATCCAGCCCATGGCACCGGCAAACAGCAATGCGCCGGCTGCCGCGAAGATGAGAAACCAATACAGCTGGTCGAACAGGGCAAAGCCCAACAACGCGGCTGAGAAATCTCTGCTGGCCACATTTTTCAACATGACGTCCGCCCAAGCTGCATGGGCAGGGGTGCTCCAGCCACTCACACGGCGATACCCGTAAAAATCGCCATGTGCACGATGTTGTCCAAGACGATATCCAGCCAGGCACCAAGCGGCGACTCGGTAAAGGTCAACCGCGCGACTTCGCCGTCGCAGCAATCGATGACGGCCGCCAATTGAAATAAGAGGGCTGCCACGATACCGGCGCTGTAGGTGCCCATCCCAAATCCCGCAGCCGCCAGCAGACCAACTAACCCGGCAAGGACCGTGATGGAATTGGGCGACAGCCCCATGGCGAGAAACAGGCGGGTGAACCAGCGAGAGACTTTGCGATTGAAATAGCGATCGACGAACCCTTCGAATTCCCCCTTGAGCGAGTTGAACAACTTCTTTTCGGCTGCTTGGACGTCAGACAGCGTTCGAACTGGTTGATACCAACTCCCCTGCTTCGCTTCAGCCGAGACAACACGCACTCGACCATCCGTCGCGGCCCGCTCAAGCCACTGGCGGATCGGAGGGCTTCCCTTCTCACTCACGGCTTGATTCGTGGTGCTCATCAGGCTTGCCGGCACGACCACCAGCTCCGCCACACGTAAGGCCGGACTGTCGAAACGAGGAGAGGCGAAAATCGTCGGG
>JACRQB010000030.1 GCA_016222925.1 Nitrospirota bacterium
AAACGTATCGGAACAAAACAGCGAAGGGATATGGATTCATCATTCCGAAGTATTGCGATGATAGCTTGTTGATTCTTAATATAATTCCATAGTGAATGTAAAAGCATACGAAACAAGAAGGTCATTCCTTCACCAAAAGGTAGGCCCAGAGGCATTACCTCTCAGAAATAAGTCGAACACCGTAAGGAGCGGACCGAGCAACCCTCATCCTGTCAGCTCAGCTTCTCCACTCGAAGACCAAGCAGGCGGATCAGCTTTCGCTGAGGGTTTTCACGCCGATCGAGAAACGGCAGAAGCAGCTTCAGGCCCTCCCGCTGCAGCATAGCCACATTGCCAGTCGGTGCAGCCAAGGTGTGCGCCCGAGACTTGGTCTTAAAATCAGCGAATCTGACAGTGAGCGCGACGGTCCGAAACGATTGAAACCCTTCGTGATGCAGACGCTCGAGCACACCGTGAGCAAGCGCATCTAGTAAAGTGAGCAGCCGTTGACTGTCGAGCGTATCGGAATCGAAGGTTTCCTGCTCACCGATGGATTTTGGTTCCGAATATTCCTCAACCGGTGAGTCATCTCGTGCGCGAATCTTTTCGTAAAGATCCACCCCTCGTTTCCCCAACAGAACTTCGAGTTGATGGACGGTCAGCGCTTTCAAGTCCGTGACAGTCTTAATATGCTTTGCGTTCAGCATGCCTTCTGTTTTCGGTCCGATACCAGGGATGCCCCGGATCGAAAGTGGAGCCAGAAATGCCTCAGCCTCTTCCGTTCGTACGACCGTGAGTCCGTCCGGTTTTCGCCATCCTGATGCGATTTTCGCAATCAACTTATTGGGCCCAATGCCGACCGAGGCTGTCAGCTGTTCTTCTGCGTGGATCGCCTCCTTCAACCGACGGCATAATGCTTCTGCCGCCTCATAGGATTCCGTAAAGCTCACATCCCCATACGATTCATCAATACTGGCCTGTTCCACCGTAGGAATGAAGCGCCGCATGATCCGCATCACTTCATCTGAAACTCGAGCATACTTTTGCATGTCGACCGAGACAAAGATCACCGGCGACTTCCCCGCTCGACGAGCAGCCTCAGACAAGCGCCACGCAGTGGAGATCGGCGTCGCCGAGTGAATTCCGTACGCACGCGCCAGATAGTTCGACGTAGAGGCAACCCCGCGCCCGTTCCCACCCAGCGGGTCTGCGCCAACGACGAGCGGTAGCCCTCGAAAAGCCGGCGTATCTCGCTCCTCAATCGCGGCGAAGAACGCATCCATATCTAAGTGGGCGATAATCCTCATCCCTTTTCAACCTTGTGCTGTTCAGAGCACCGCCAAATGGTTGACCATACTCACCGATCAGAAGACGCCTCAGGGAAAGTTCCGTCATTTTCACCGTAGCTTTTCGTGCCTTAGGTGACGTAAAATTGTATCCGGTTGTGAGCCAAGAAGGTTCCGTTCCGCAATCGTTGCTCACAAACCAGCAACATCAGCACGTGGAGGTCATCCGTGGCTTTTCATTGGTTCAACATTATCGGATCTCTAATGTTACTCTTTGCTCTCTTCCTCAATGAGATTGTGTACTTGAATGTGTGGTACGACTCCAACTTCACGGTGATTGTTCCGGCTATCCTGTACCTCGGTGTTGGACTGTGGCTTTCACTATGGGGAGGGCCACGTCGTCAGGAAGCATGATGCCGTACGCGTTCATCGAACGCGGGGCAAAGACCATCACTAGAAAGGAGACCATCCATGGGTATGAGTTTCATTAATTGGATTGGGTTTGTGATGTTGGTGCTTGCGCTCCTTCTGAACGAGCTGTTCCTTGGGGTGACCGCCTGGTACGAACTCAACTTAGGGGCAATTGTTGCGGCAATCGTCTACCTGGTTGTGGGCGTATCGTTATCGCTCTGGCCAAGCCCGCAAGATCAGACAGCCTGATCGATAGTTTTTCCTCCTTGCCAAAACATAGGGCGCAGGGGGCTGGGTGTGTCCTCTGCGCTTTCCATCGTAAGTCTCACTGCATTTCCTAGAACATTTGAAGGAAGAGTGGTAGCACTGAATGCTCTTGCCCCCAAATGATTCCGAATAGTACCGACATCCTTCATCAGCGCGATAAACCGGGCGGCTGCAACAGAGTCACCCTCCGCATTCGTGCCTCTGGATCTGCTCACGGAATTGTAGAAGCAATCCCGGCAGGTTCGCAATGTACGTTTCCAGAGAGGAAACCAGAGCTTATCGAGAGTTGATCTGCTCAGTCTAAATCAACTACGATTACAGAGTTGATCAAGAATTGGCCAGTATTAGGGAGGAACTCGCATATGACAGCCATGGACATTGCAAAGGAAATCGCCGCACTCTGTAGACAGGGGAAAAATCAAGAAGCGATTGACCGCTTTTATTCGCCGAATATCGAGAGCATTGAGACCTGTGCGATGCCTGGCATGAATCAAATCCAGAGAGGAATTCAGGCCATCAAGGGAAAGAATCAGTGGTGGGTCGAGAACCATGAGGTTCACGGAGGGACCGTTGAAGGGCCCTATCCGAACGGCGACCGTTTTATCCTGCATTTCAAGTATGATGTCACTCCGAAGCAGACGGGGAAGCGTATAACTCTGGACGAGACCGGTCTCTACACGGTGCAAGACGGAAAGATCACCAAGGAAGAGTTCTTCTACTCCATGTAACTGTCGTCACCAACCAACCCCAAAAAGAGGAGGAAACCATGGCAGACAAACAGTACAAACAGCTTGGATGTCTGGATGTGCAACCGTCGGGCGGCTGCGGATTCCAGGTGCGCGCGGAGACGGAAGCGGAACTGATGCAGCTCGTCGCCACACACGCAAAACAGTGCCATAAGTTGGACTCGATCCCCCCGGAGATGGTGTCTGCAGTACAGGCTGCGGTCAAGACCGTGACGGTTACGGTCTAGCGAAACTCGCCATACGTCATATCGAGATGGCCCTCCCCACATACAATCTAGTGCCGGGGAGGGCTCCTGCATCTTGAATCCAGGTTTTCGATCAAGGAGGGCCTATGCGCTGGAAATCACTACCCCCAATCGCCGTCCTGCTCCTGCTGACCACCAGCGGGTGCAGCTACCTGTTTTATCCTCACGCAAAGGAGTTTACTGAGAAAGCAAAGGGAACAACGGGAGTCGAAACGTTGGTAAATTTGACGAATATGGCGGAAGCCACGGCCAACGCCGCAAAAGGAGGCAAGGGAGTCGATCGCCCCTTCGATGATCTACACAATCAGTTCCATGCCATCGACAACAGCATCTGCTGTGTCGAGAAATCGGTGAAAGAACAGCCGGCCTATGCCCTGGCCGTTACACACAACAAAGAACTCGGGACGATCTTCAAGCGGCTATGGAAATTCAAGGATGATCAGCCGCAGCGAGATCAGCACCTCGATCTCTTTGTGTCCGAGCTCCAAGAAATGCGCCAGACTTTACAAACCTTGAGGTAATTCATGACATCCCCGTCGCCGCAGCAGGTCATTGAAAGCCAGCGCCAGGATTGGAACCGCGTCGCCGGCGGCTGGGAGAAATGGGATCGTTTCTTCGACGAGCAGATGGCGTTCCTGAACCATCGACTCGTGGCCGATGCTCGACTGAGATCGGGCATGCGAGTACTCGACCTCGGATCGGGCACGGGCTACCCGGCTCTACTTGCCGCGCAAACCGTCTGGCCATCTGGCAACGTGACTGGTATCGATTTGGCTGAACAGATGCTGGAAGCCGCCAGACGTAAGACGGCCTCACTGAAGCTTTCCAACATCACATTCAAAACTGGTGATGTCACGACGTTACCGTTCGAGGCCGCTTCCTTCGATGCCATCACCACCCGTTTCTGCCTGATGTTCTTGCCGGAGATTCCCAAGGCTGTCGCCGAGATCGCCCGGATCTTAAAGCCAGACACCTGGGTCGCCGCAGCAGTCTGGTCTGCACCGGAAAAGAACCCTTACCTCAAGATCCCTATCGATGTCATCAAGCAATTCGCCGAGCTCCCTCCACCAGATCCGGCAGCTCCTGGGATTTTTCGGTTGGCGAAGCCTGGCGAGTTAGCCGGCATGTTGGAACAAGCGGGTTTGACAAACATCTCCGAGCAGGAATTTCTCGGAGACGTGCGATTCGCAGCCGCAGATGACTACTTTTCCAGCCTGATTGATATCGCTGCACCGATTCAGAACCTATGGGCAAAATTGAGTGCAGCCCAACAGACAGAGGCGAAGCAACGTATCATTCAAACGGCCGGGCAATATCGTAGGGGATCAGCCATCGCACTACCAATCGCCGTACGGATGGTTGCGGCCAAGAAGCCTGGATGACTGATGTCGCCGAAGAGCGACAGCTTCAAAGCCTTCATCTTGGATCAGTTAGCCGATCTGCGCGGACTCACTTGTCGCGCCATGTTCGGCGGCTAATAAAGGCCGCCTGTACTTCAAGGTCACGGCGACTACTACGTCGTATTACAAAGACCACGGCATGAAACCCTTCCGCCCGAACGCCAAACAAACACTGAAATCCTTCTATGAGGTACCCGTTGACGTGATCGAAGATCCCGAGGCCTTAACGAGCTGGGCCAAGCAATCCATCAATGCCTAGCTCGTGTTGTATTTCCACATACGTTTGCGGTGAGCCCTTCCACTTGCTCAGGACAGACCCATCGGAATCTCCGACTCGTCAGCTGACTCGCAACAGATCTCCCTCGCAGAAACCCAGATTAACATCAGTACACCGTCTCAGTACAGCCTATAGATATCACCCTACATATCGATCATTAGGATTCGTCTCATACGTCGAATCATCCTCGTCACACCATCCAGGAAGGAGCAATCATGGGACTGTTTAGCACGATTATGGACAAACTGGGGCTCGGCTCTTCAGCACATGCGGCAACACCATCGGCGAGCCCGTCTGCATCCGCAGCGCCAACTCCCTCGTCTACGGGTGCCCCTGTGTCAAAACCCGTAGCCCCACCACCGGCTGCAATGTCGTCAGTCGACGTAGTGGCCAAACTGGAAGGCCTAGCACAGAAGCATGCGGAGAAGCTCAATTGGAAAACCTCCATTGTCGACTTGCTCAAGCTCCTCGGAATCGATAGTAGCTTGAATGCTCGCAAATCTCTCGCACAGAGCTGAGCTGTCCGGCCGACAAGATGGGCGATTCGGCACAGATGAATATGTGGCTACACAAAGCGGTACTGAAAAAAATGGCCGACAACGGCGGAATTATTCCAAAACAGCTGCTCGACTAGCGCTCACACGCTCTTGAATTTGGTGAGCTTGGCAAACAGGATGGCAGAAAAGGGAAGTGCCAGGCCGAGCAAGAGCTGCACAATGAAGAGCTCGCCCAGCTGGCTGTAGTCGGCTGGTATCTGCATGGTGTCGGTGGCTTGGTCTCGGACTTCCCTCGTGACGACGAAGATTTCGTTGAGATACTTGGTCCCGAGCTGGCTGAAGGACAGCGCGAGATTGGTGAACGACGCCATCACGGCAAAAAATGTGGCTTTCAGATTGGCGGGAGCCGAATTCGCGATCCAGGCCAACATCGGGATCATGGAGATCTGAACCAGCGGTGATTCCAGTGCCGTGTCGACCAAGGCAATGAAGCGCGCATCGACGACTCCTCCGCTGAGCCTCGCGGTCCATTCGTGTAATCCATAGTAGAGACCCGCAATTGGAAGCGCGAGGATCGTCCCAACGATGGTTAAGAAACCG
>JACRQB010000031.1 GCA_016222925.1 Nitrospirota bacterium
CTGGCTCCGACGGGCGATCTCACCATTTTTGAGGCGGCTGAGTTCAAGGACTCACTCGTGAAGCTGTTTGAGAACGAGGGACTGGTCTCATTGGATCTCACCGGGGTGGGTCGAGTCGATACGGCGGCGATTCAACTGCTGTTGGCCGCACGGAAGCAAGGACGCATGCTTGTTACGAGTATCTCCCAGGAGTTGCGGACAAAATTGAATCAACTGGGGTTTACCGATTCGCTGAGCGAGTGATAAAGCTGACTGCGAAGGCGGACATCAGGCCGCTTTCGATCAAGGAATCTGAGTGGCAGAGACTGGCACATGCTTGCATCACTCATACAAATTGGCTTGTGCAGGCGCGCTCAAGGGGTTGAGGGAGCGGGCGCATGAATTCCGCTGAATCCCAAGGCGGAAACCCAAGGCCTTCGTCTGTGGACAGAGAAGCGGCTTTCAGCATGCTGGAAGAGCAGCAGCGGGCATGGGAAGCCTTCGCAGCCGAAGCGGTGAACGGTCACGACACACGAGTCATCGGCCAATCTATCCAAGGTTGTGATGGCGATGCAGTTTCAGGATATGACACGTCAAAAATTAGAGCATGTCGGCGTGGCATTGGACCAGCTGAAGAGCCATCTTCAAGCATTGTTGAAAGGTCCGCGGGACGAAGGTGCCAAGAGAGAGATTGCGGCGCTGCAACAAATAGAACACCTGTACACGATGGAAGAGGAGCGTCGCCTGCACGAGGCCGCTATACAACCGGACTATGAAGAGCCGGTGCCGACTGAAACAACGGGCAAAGAGACAGATTCTGTGACGCTCTTCTAGGAGGTATGCTGACATGGGTGGAGAAATGCCGCGACTGGACGTTGGAGGAGCAACATGAGCAAGACGGCGCTAGTTGTGGACGATTCACCTACTATGCGGCAGATGGTGGCCTTTACGCTTAAGAACGCCGGCTTTTCCGTGATGGAAGCAGAGGATGGAAAAGATGCGGTGGAAAAAGTCTCGACCGGACCCAAAATGGATATCGTGGTCACGGACCTCAATATGCCGAGGATGGACGGCATCGAACTGATCAAAGAATTACGAAAACTAAGCGCCTTTAAATTCACTCCCATTCTCATGCTCACGACGGAGTCCGCGCTGGAAAAGAAGCAAGCTGGGAAAGCGGCCGGGGCGACAGGATGGATTGTGAAGCCATTTAACCCAGAAGTTCTTCTTAAAACGATTGCGAAGGTCATGCCGGCATGATGTGTCACACGTATCTCGTGAAGCGTGAAGTGTCCGAGTCGGGTGGCTCAAACGCTTCACGAAGGGCGCTTCACGAACGACGGGTTTCAAGATGAGCAACGATTTCGCACAATTCCAAGATGCGTTTTTCGAGGAGGCTGGCGAGCATCTCGCCGTCGTCGAAGAAGGATTGCTGGCGCTTGAACAACACCCAGAAGATCTGGATCTCCTCAATAAGATCTTTCGCTCAGCCCACTCGATCAAAGGCACAAGCGGCATGTTCGGGTTCAATGCCGTCGCGCAGTTTACCCATAAGATGGAGACCCTGCTCGATTTGCTGCGAAACGGCCAGAAGGCCGTCTCTCCATCAATTGCGGATCTGCTTCTGAAATCTACGGATTGTCTCAAGACGCTGATCGAGTCGGTGAAAACCGGAGCCGCTGTTGATGAAGGGACTGTACAGCAGCTCACTTCAGAGTTGGCCGCGGCGAGCCAATCGGATGATAAGCCATCAAGCCAGAATCCGAAAGCCACCCAGACCGTTTCTACTGCAGGCTCCGGTCAGGATCAGATCTACTTGATCACCTGGACTCCGCCTGAGTGGTTGTTCCGGCGCGGTCTCGATCCGCTCCAGATCACGAAGGAGTTGTGTGATCTAGGGAATCTGACCGACGTCACCCTTGATGTCTCTCGGTTGCCGCATCTTGCCGAAATCGATCCTGAGACATGCTACCTGTCTTGGAGTATGAGGCTCACAACCGGCAAGGATCTCAACGTCATCGAGTCTGTCTTCGAATTCGTGCGTGAAGACAGCCGTCTCACAATCGAAAAAACCATAGTTCCAGGTTCCGAGTTTCAAGTTTCAAGTACAGGTTCTCAACATGAAACTCGAAACCTACAACGAGAAACCGACGATGGATCGCCGAAGCCGTTGGGCGAAATTCTCATCGAAAGCGGTGTGGTCTCGCGTGAAACGTTGGATCAGGCCTTGGCGCAACAAAAGCGAGTCGGACAAATCCTGGTTGAGCAACATGCCGCCAGCCCTCAGCAAGTCGAGCAAGCCCTTCAGAAACAGCGGCAGCAAGAGTCGGCCGCTCAATCCAGGAAAACCGACACGGCGTCCATTCGTGTAGATACCGACAAAATCGACAAGCTGATCAACTTGGTCGGGGAACTGGTGATTACACAATCGATGTTGAGCGACCTTGGCGCCCGTTTTGAAATGAGCCACATGCCTGTGCTGCTTGAGAGAATGGCTCAACTGGAACGCAATACGCGAGAAATCCAGGAACGCGTCATGAGCATCCGCATGCTGCCGATCGGCACGGCATTCAGCCGGTTTCCTCGGCTTGTTCGTGACCTTTCGGCTAAAGCGGGTAAGAAAATCCAGCTCGTATTGTCCGGTGAAGAAACGGAACTTGATAAGACGGTGATCGAATCCATCAGCGATCCACTGACGCACTTAGTGAGAAATTCAGCCGACCATGGGCTCGAGCCACCGGAAGAGCGCCTCGATAATAACAAACAGGAAACCGGAACGATTCGACTGAACGCCTTCCATGAAGGCGGGAATATCTGCATTACCGTCGAAGACGACGGCCGCGGTCTTAACCGTGACAAGATTCTAGCCAAGGCAGTCAAACAAGGCCTCATCGGAGAGAACGAAAAGCTGAGCGATGATCAGATCTGGCTTCTCATTTTTAAGCCGGGGTTCTCGACAGCGGAGAAGGTGACGGACGTGTCCGGGCGAGGGGTCGGGATGGACGTCGTCAAACGCAATATTGAAGGATTAGGCGGGACCGTCAGCATTAAGACCAGGCCGGGGCATGGGACGATCTTTATCCTCAAACTTCCGCTGACGCTCGCCATTATCGAAGGCATGACCGTGCGGGTCGGCCAGGAAACGTATATCGTGCCGCTTTTGTCCATTCTGGAATCGATTCAGCCAAAACCGGGTGGTGTGAAAACCGTGGTGGGTAAGGGGGAATTGATCGATGTGCGCGGAACCTACTTGCCCATGGTGCGCATGTACGAGATCTTTGCCTTGCAGCCAGAGATCACCGACCCGACGAAGGCCATTCTCCTCATCCTGGAAACGGAAGGGGAGCGAGTAGCAGTGATGGTGGACGAAATCCTCGGTCAGCAGCAAGTCGTGATCAAGAGCATGGAGCAGAACTTCAGGAAGGTCGAGGGTATCGCTGGCGCGACCATCCTAGGCGACGGCACGGTCGGATTCATCTTAGACGTCCGTGGATTACTGGAAATCGCCCGCCACGGAGAACCGGTGGCGGCGTGAGGCGCCAAGCGCCTCAGTTTCAGATTGCGAGTTTCAAGTCGCTGGTTTTCGGAGACTGTTTCCGGACAATCTGAAACTTCAAGTCCTGACGGCGGATTCTTTACGAGATGCACTTCACGCTTCACCACGGGAGGACCCCATGGCCGCAGCAGCACTGGAATCCATGAAGGAGCTTAATCAGCAGAACGGACTGGCCACGGATGAAAACCAGTTCCTGACGTTCCAGCTCGGCAGTGAGTTGTATGGCGTCGACATCCTTCGCGTACAAGAAATTAAGGGGTACACCGCCGTGACCAAAATTCCCAATACCCCGCCGCACATCAAAGGCGTCCTGAACTTGCGCGGTACGATCGTACCTATCGTCGAACTGCGGACGAAGTTCGGCATGCCGACGATCGACTACACGATGTTTACGGTGATCAGGTCCGGCGATAAGCTCGTGGCGCTGTTGGACATGGATCGACTGTTGACCGATGGCGAGATGCAGGAGACCGGATCGGCGCAGGCTGCGTAGCGCGATAACGATGCAGGATGCATAAAGACGATGTTTTACACACAGGGTTGTGGGCCGCTTGCTTGGAAGAAGCGATAGGCGCCGGACCTCTCGTAAGGAGAAATGCTGATGTTTGCCAATTTCAAGTCCGACAAATCGGATAAATCGAATGCAAAAGATCTTGCCGGCCTGGTTGAAGCGATTAATCGAACACAAGCGATCATCGAGTTCAATCTGGATGGGACCGTCATGACTGCCAACGACAACTTCCTGGCGACGCTCGGGTATCAGCTAAGGGACATCAAAGGGCAACATCACCAGATGTTCTGCGACCCGGCTTACGTGAACAGCCCGGAATATCAAGCCTTCTAGGCTAAACTGAAACGTGGCGAATCCGACGCGGGCGTCCATAAATGGATCGGCAAGGAAGCAAGGGAAACAAGGATGTGTGGCTATAACCCGGTCAAGGACGAGATGGGGCGGATGTTCAAGGTCGTGAAATTCGCCACCGACATCACGGCGCAGAAAAAGGCGCAACAGGATCTCGAAGCCTGCATGACCGAAGCGCGGCAGGCGCTCGGCGCCATGGCGCAGGGTGACTTGACCCAGGCGATGGCCGGGACCTACCAGGGCGAGCTGGAGCAGATCAAGACCAGCATCAACGTGGCCCTCACGAATCTGAGCAGTACCATCGCCACCGTGCGGGAAGCGGTCGACGCAGTCTCGTCCGGATCGGAATAGATCTCGAAGGGGAGCGAAGACCTGTCGCAGCGGACGAGCGAACAGGCAGGGGCGTTAGAAGCGACCAGTGCCTCGATGGAAGGATGACCTGCACCGTGAAACAGAATGCCGATAACGCCAAGCAGGCCAAGGAACTGATGCGCGAGGTGGAGGCCTTCAAAACTGCCCAATCTGCTGAACCTCGCGCAGGGGCCGGCATGCCCAAGCGGGAGCCGCTGCGTCCCGTCAACAGGCCGATGGTCAAGCCGGGTCTGTCGAGTCCGGGGGCGAGGAAGCCACTAGCCGGTAAGTCGCTAGAATTCAAACGCACGGTTGGTGTCGCCGTCGGCAATGGGAAAGACCATCACAGCACGGGGAATGAATTCGAGGAATTCTAACCTCTCTCCGCAAACAGCCAATCCTTGATCAAACTACGAGGCGGTGGCAGGAACGACCTGCCACCGCCTCGCTCGGTCCTCCTGACCACCTGCTCACCTCTCTGCATTCCACACAGTCGATGTCTTAAATAAATCGGTTCTTCTGTCCCCCGATACGGCTAACTAGAGCTATTCGGATTTAGGACAATGATCGATAGACAAAACTTCCCAGAACGTGTAATTTATATTGAACCCTAACAGTTAAAGGAAGGGGTTGGAATAATTAGGACTGTAGCTTCTGGCCTAGTTAGGACCCAGCAAACTGCTTCTTCTCTCTCCAGGTTGACCGCAGGTCTTCTCCCCTTCACAGCTTTCGATCGGTTCGTTGCTGCGCGTGGGGTAATGTTTTTACTGGCAGTGTGTAACACAATTATTTTGGTTCTGTGTTCGAAGGGGCCTCATCATGACGGTTTCCGTAGTGTGGCGCCATTCTGCTGGGCTGCGTGGTGTTCTTCCTGTCTCACCCAAGCCAAGCCGATCTCAGACGTGGTGGTCAGATGAACGATGTCTTTATGGGCGTTACGTTGTGGGGCGTCTCTTAGTGGCTGGCAAAAAGTCGAAAAGCCGAGAAGTGTTGAAAGACGCTCGTCGTAAGGTAAGGAGGAAAACCAAAGATCCACTCACCGGTCCCCCCGCTGCTCAACAGTTACTGCTCGCGATCACTCGGGCACAGTCCCTCTTCATCGACGAGGTGCAGCCAGCGGTACTGTATGGTGTGTTGCTCCAGGAATTACTGATGCTGACGCAGAGTGAATATGGATTTATCAGTGAGGTGGCCGGAATTGCTGAGGGGCAGCCCTTCATAAATACCCATGCCGTTACCAATATTGGGTGGAATGAGGAAACGAAGGCGTTGATGGCGCAAAAGACTTCGACGCGCGAATTTAGCAACTTCCAGACCCTGTTCCGCCATGCGATGACGACCGGCGAGCCGGTGATCTCAAACGACCCTGCTCATGATCCGCGCGCAGGCGGACTGCCACCAGGCCACCCGCCGATGCATGCGCTCTTGGGCTTGCCGCTTTATCGCGGGGAGGTGATCGTCGGCATGGTGGGCCTTGCGAACCGTCCGGGTGGATATGACGAGTCCTTGATCACCTATCTGGAGCCGTTCCTATCTATCTGTGCTCAATTGTTGGACGGGTATCGCAATCGGCGTCTGCGGGCTGAGGCGGAGGCTGGACTGCGCAGCAGTGAAGAACGGTGGCAACTAGCCGTGCAAGGAAGTTACGACGGCATCTGGGATTGGGATCTCGTCGGTAACCAGGTCTATTTCTCACCACGGTGGAAAGAGATACTCGGGCATGAGGATCATGAGATTCTCAACGACTATCAAGAATGGGAATCGCGCCTCCATCCGGAGGACAGAGAGCACGTTATCTCCCAACTGACCGACTACCTTGAACGCCGGTCTCTGCGGTACCAGGTTGAATTTCGTCTTCGGAAGAAGAACGGTGAGTACTGCTGGATGCAAGCCCGAGGGAAGGCGGTGTGGGATGCCGAGGGGCGTCCCTCTCGCATGGCGGGATCCCATACGGACATTACGGAACGAAAACGGGAAGAAGCGCTTCAAGTCGCGGAGAAACAAACCCTGGAACTGGTGGCCGAGGGATCTTCGCTCGGGGAGGTCCTGACGTTCCTCTGCCGGGCGATCGAGGATCACACAGGCCCGATGCTCAGCTCAATTATGCTGGTCACGGATGACGGATCGCATCTCTCATCGGCGGCGGGACCCAGCCTTTCGAATGAGTACAGTCGGCTGATCGATCGCATCCCCATCGGCCCGACAGTCGGGTCCTGTGGAAGCGCCGCCTATTACAAGCAGCCTGCGATCGTGTGCGACATTGCAACCGATCCGCTCTGGAAGGGCTATGCGGATGTGGCGATGACTCATGGGTTAAAGGCCTGTTGGTCGCAGCCGATCCTGAATTCCTCAGGTATCCTGCTCGGCACGTTTGCCGCATACTTTCGAGAACCGACGAAACCGCAGCCGAGGGATCTCCGGTTGATAGAGCGGGCCGGCCATATCGCCGCCCTCGCGATCGAACATGCCCGGACCTTGGGGGCGTTGAAGGAAAGTGAGGAACGGTTTCGGCTCATGTTCATGAATGAGCCGGAATGCGTGAAAACTGTTACTCCAGAGGGGGTGCTGTTGGCGATGAATCCGACCGGTCTGAGGATGATAGAGGCGGATTCGCCGGAGGAAGTCGTCGGCCGTTCTGTGCTGTCGCTGATTCATTCCGAGGATCGTTCGGCGTTCTGGGAGGCGCACTGCGCCGCTGCCAATGGCAGCGCCAGCGCCCTGCAATTCAGAGTCATCGGGCTCAAGGGGCAGCTTCGCTGGATGGATACACATTCTGTTCCTTTGCGCGACGCAGGAGGTACGATCACGGCGGTACTCAGTGTGACGCGCGACGTCACGGAACGGAAGAGGCTTGAACAAGCGAGCCAGGACCAGGCCGATCGTCTTCGTCTGGCGATGGACATTGCCGGATTGGCCATTTGGGATTGGAATATCCTCACCAACCAGATCATCTGGTCCGATAACTGCGAACAGGTGAAACGGTTGCCTGCTGGATCCTTCGAAGGGACGTTTGAAGCCTATCAACGGTTGGTGCATCCGGAAGACCTACCGAGGTTGCAGGCGGATATTGAGGGTGCGTTCAGCGGGCAGAAGCCCTACCACACGGAGCATCGGCTCGTGCCCCCGTCCGGCGAGGTGCAGTGGATCGAGAGCAACGGTGTGGTCTACCGAGACGAGCTGGGCCGGCC
>JACRQB010000032.1 GCA_016222925.1 Nitrospirota bacterium
CGTCACATATAACGCTTCATGACGACTGTTGCCTGAAAACCACAAGAAGGCCATCACGTCCGCTCATGACTTCTCCATAATAGTTTTCAGCTCAGCCCCTGTGATCACCTCGCGTTCCAACAACAGTGTGGCCCCCTGTTGCAGAGCGGCTTTGTTCTCCTCCAGCAAGCACTTCACCCGTCCGTACTGCTCGTCAATGATCCGCCGCACTTCACAATCGATTTCACGAGCGGTCTCTTCGGAATAATCGCCTCGCTCCGACGCAACCGGAAGTTGGAGGAATTGGGGCTGTCGTTCTCGCTCCAAGGTGATGGTGCCGAGCTTCGCGCTCATTCCATAAGCTTTCACCATGCTTTTTGCGATGTCGGTGGCCTTGACCAGATCATTCTGCGCCCCCGTGGAGGCTTCCCCGAAGATCGTTTCTTCGGCGATCCGCCCGCCGAGCAGCACGGCAACCTTATTCTCCAATTCCGATTTCGTCATCAAAAAGCGGTCTTCGGTCGGAAGTTGCAATGTATAGCCGAGAGCCGCCACACCGCGCGGAATGATCGAGATTTTCTGCACCTGATCCATCCCCGGCAAAGACATAGCGACGAGGGCATGGCCCGTCTCATGGTAGGCCACCCGCTCCTTCTCCATCTTATTCAGGACGCGATTCTTCTTCTCCAAGCCGGCAATGACTCGCTCGACCGCCTCCTGTAATTCTGAAAAACCGACCTGATCCTTGCCGCGCCGCACCGCCAGCAACGCCGCCTCATTAATGATGTTGGCCAAATCTGCTCCGGAGAACCCGGGCGTCATCGCGGCGATGTTTTCGAGATCCGCGTCGGGACCGAGCGTGACCTGTTTGGCATGCACACGAAGAATGGCGAGGCGACCGATCTTGTCCGGGCGGTCCACCACCACATGACGATCGAACCGGCCGGCCCGCAGCAACGCAGGATCAAGAATCTCGGGGCGATTGGTCGCGGCCATGAGAATGACGCCGATGCGAGGATCAAAGCCGTCCATTTCGACCAGCAGCTGGTTGAGGGTTTGCTCCCGCTCCTCATGCCCCATGGGCCCCGCGCCACGGGCTTTTCCGAGCGCATCCAACTCATCGATGAAAATGATGCAGGGGGCTTTGAGCTTGGCCTGATCGAAGAGATCACGGACCCGGGCCGCCCCGACCCCGACGAACATTTCGACGAACTCCGAGCCACTGATGCTGAAGAACGTCACGCCGGCCTCGCCGGCCACCGCACGAGCCAGCAACGTCTTGCCGGTCCCGGGTGGACCGACCAGGAGTATGCCCTTGGGAATCTTGCCGCCAAGTTTGGTGAACTTCTCCGGCGTCTTGAGGAACTCGATCACCTCACCCAGTTCTTCTTTGGCTTCGTCCACCCCGGCGACATCCGCGAACGTGACCTTAATGTCCTTCTCCACGTAGATCTTCGCTTTGGATTGCCCCACCTGCATGAATCCGCCTTGGGCCTGGCCAAACCGGCGAAAGATGAAGAACCAGATGCCCGCGAACAGAGCGACCGGGATCACCCACGACAAGAGATCGCGCCAAAACGTGGATTCAATGACACCGGTGAACGTAACCCCGTGTTGGTTGAGTTCGCGGACCAGGTCCGGATCGTCGACGCGCACGGTCGTAAAGGCTTTCTGCTCCTTGGATTCGCCTTCGGCCTTCAACTTGCCAGTCAATATGTGGCTGGTCACGGAGACTTCCGCCACTTTCCCGGCCGCCACCAAATTCTTAAACTGACTGTAGGGGAGCTCTTCGACCTTATTCAGGGCAAGAATGAAATCATGTACGAGCACCACGGCCATGATGGCGAGGAGCACGTACCAAATGGAAAAGGAGGTTGTTTTATTCATCGTTCTCGCTCCTTTTCAAGAAGACGGGGGTCGCGATCTGAGAGCCGCTAAAACATGAAGTAGGCCCCAAGCCCTATCGATTCGATCTTCTGGTTGATCACAAACAGCCCATAGGGATTATAACCATGGAAATACGTCGCCATGATCCGAAACCGCCGGAAAGAGCCCGTTCGTGACCATTCGAACCCGCCAAGCACATTGGTGTCAATGATCCAATCGTGCGCTTGGATCGACTTGAAATCCGCAGACAGCACGGGTGTCACAACCAGCCGATCAAGGAACGACCCCAAGATCCTGGTACGCATCGACGGTGCCCGCGCTTCAAATCCCCACTGGATCTTCCCGCGGTCGAATGTGGCTGGTTCGCGGTGCACGAGATACCCGCCTCCTCCATAGAGACGCAGCCATCGGTATTCATAGGAAAGAATCGCGTCCACTTCCTCAAGAATAAACGTAATCGACTTGAACCCTGGGTTGGCCCCCAAAAATTCGTCGCCGATGTGGCTGCTTTGATGATAATAACGCAATCGTGCGGACCAATTTCCAGAGCGCCATGTAATCGGGATACCGACATTGAAGTCCGTGTTGATCAGTTGGGCATTCTTTTCATCCAAGTCGAATTGAGCAAAAATGCCGGTGAGCAGGTTGACCTGCCATCCATTGCATCCTTCCCGCCTCGTATAAAAGCCGAAGTTTTCTCCAATCGCCACCGACCCAATGTTGGAGGTGGTGCGGTCGGTGCGCGATCGGGTCGCTCGCCAGGTCGCAAAGAACTGCGGCTGCTTGGGGTCCGCTAATAGGGGACGGAAGACGTCGTCGGAAGGAAAGGCTTCTCCAACGGTTTCGCCGTCTGCCTTCTCATACGTTTGCCCGTACCGACAATCGAGCAGCTCCTTCGGCTTCGGACCATCCGGCTTATTGTTATCTGAATCATCCGCATAGGCTGGCCCTATCAGGAGAAACATAATAGAAAGTATTCCAACAATCCATCGATCGCAAGACAGCACCCTCCGGCCCATTCCTTTCCTCCACTGTGATGTTCTTAAAAGAGGCACACTGTACGCTGTTCACAGACCCTTTCGATAGCATATTTGCATGAGGAAATTCATGTGTTTTTGGAGGGTGGTTGGCTGGGCTCACAAGGCTTTCTCAAAAGCCGTTGTACAAGATAGACCCATCGGCCCGCGAGCCGCGCAGTGGAATCCGGTCGATGACATCAGCGACCAGATGAAACCGATCGAGATCATTCATCACCACCATATCGAACGGGGTCGACGTGGTCCCTTCTTCTTTGTACCCGCGCACGTGCAGGTTCTTATGATTCGTCCGTCGGTAGGTGAGCCGGTGAATCAGCCACGGGTAACCGTGGAATGCGAAGATGACCGGCTTGTCTGTCGTGAACAAGGCATCGAAGTCCTTGTCTGACAATCCGTTCGGATGTTCAGCGGATGGTTGCAGCTTCATGAGATCCACCACGTTGACCACGCGCACTTTCACATCCGGCAAGTACCGCCGCAACAAGGAGACGGCCGCCAATGTTTCCAACGTCGGTACATCGCCGCAACAGGCCATCACCACGTCCGGCTCACTATTTCGATCATTACTCGCCCATTCCCAAATGCCGATGCCGGCCGTGCAATGCTTCACCGCGGCATCCATGTCCAGCCATTGCGGCGCCGACTGCTTGCCCGCCACGATGACGTTCACATGGTTGCGACTGCGCAGACAATGGTCGGTGACAGACAGCAGCGTATTCGCATCGGGTGGCAGATAGACCCGGATCACCTCGGCTTTCTTGTTGACCACATGATCGATAAACCCAGGATCTTGATGGCTGAAGCCGTTGTGATCCTGCCGCCAGACGTGGGAGGACAACAAATAATTCAGCGAGGCAATCGGTCGTCGCCACGGGATGTGGTTGCAGACCTTGAGCCACTTGGCATGTTGGTTGAACATGGAATCAATGATGTGGATGAACGCTTCGTAACAGGAGAAGAAGCCATGCCGGCCGCTCAAGAGGTACCCTTCCAGCCACCCCTGGCACTGGTGCTCACTGAGCATCTCCATCACCCGGCCATCCGGCGCCAGGTGGTCGTCGTAGGGCCGGCGTTCCGCCATCCAGGCGCGGTTGGTGACGTCCAAGGCGTCTTGCCAGCGGTTGGAATTGTTCTCGTCTGGACTGAAGAGACGGAAGTTCCGGCTCTCCATATTGATTCTCATCGTATCTCGTAGAAATGTCCCCATGATACGGGTCGTCTCGACATCGACGGCACCAGGCTGTTTCACGGCAACGGCGTAACGGCGAAAATCCGGCAAGCGCAGATCTCTCAAGAGAAGACCGCCGTTCGCATGGGGATTTGCGCTCATGCGGCGATTTCCTTTGGGTGCCAGTTCGGCGAGTCCTGGCTCGAATCGCCCGGTCTTGTCGAACAGTTCCTGAGGCTTGTAGCTCTTCATCCACTGTTCAAGAATCTTCACATGTGCCGGCTTGTCCATGTCGCCCATAGGGACCTGGTGCGAACGCCAGTAATCCTCAGTCCGCTTGCCATCGATCTGTGGAGGACAGGTCCAGCCTTTGGGTGTTCGGAGCACAATCATGGGCCAGCGTGGGCGCTTTTGGGTGCCCCCTTTGCGCGATAGAGTCTTGATTCGTTGGATGTCTTGCATGACAGCATCAAGCGTCTCCGCCATGAGGCGGTGCATTTTCGACGGATCGCGGCCCTCGACCAAGTATGGACTGTAGCCGTAGCCGCGGAACAGATGATCCAACTCATCATGACTGATGCGGGCCAAGACCGTGGGGCTCGCAATCTTATAGCCGTTCAGATGAAGAATCGGCAGGACGACCCCATCGGTGACAGGGTTGAGAAATTTGTTGGAATGCCAGCTGGTCGCCAGCGGGCCGGTTTCCGCTTCCCCGTCGCCGATCACGCAGGCTGCGATGAGATCTGGATTGTCGAACACCGCACCATAGGCATGCGACAGGGAGTAGCCTAATTCGCTATAGGTCCCTTCGAGGTAGCCATTGGCGACAAGCCCTGGTCCGCCGTGACCGGGACCAGCGATATAGATCATATTGAGGTCATGTTGCTTAATGATTCGGTTCAGATGCACATAAATAAAATTTAAGCCCGGCGTTGTTCCCCAGTGGCCGAGCAGGCGTGGCTTGATGTGGGCGCGGGTCAGCGGCTTTTTCAACAGCGGGTTGTCATACAGATAGATCTGGCCGATAGACAGATAGTTAGCCGCCCGCCAGTAGGCATTCATTCTCTTAAGCGCTTCCGAGTTCACCGGTGTATTCTTCGTTCGTGACATAAGCTCCTCGTTTATCGTTTCGCTTCACCGAGCAATCCGCTCACGGATCGGGCGATCTCGCTTTCCTCATCGGTATGCATGACACGTACGGTTACCTTGCCGCCTTCTTTGGAAATCACAGGTTCACCAGTTTCGTTCCGCGCCGTATCGAGCGCAACACCGAGAAATTCCAAGCCGTCGCAGATGCGGGCGCGGATGACTGGTGAGTGTTCGCCGATGCCTGCTGTGAAGACCATGGTGTCCAATCCTCCTAGCGTCGCCGTGAGCGCGCTCGTGGATCATCCTGCTCTTGCGTGAGGAGGTCTCGCATGTCGGCACTGATCTCCGATACGCCGAGGAGGCCCGATTCGGTGTTGACCATGCGATGAAATTGCTCCACCGTCATGCCTTCTGTCCGAGCCAAGTACGAGATCAGCCCTGGATCGAGATCTCCGGACCGACGGCTCATGACCAGGCCCGAGGTAGGGGTGAAACTCATCGTCGTATCAACCGCCTTTCCGTCCTTCACCGCAGCCATACTCGCACCGTTTCCAAGATGAGCGAGGATGACGCGACCGTTGGCTTCACCGGGCTTCCCGACTCTAGACAACTCCTTCATGAGGAAGGCATAGGACAACCCATGGAATCCGTATCGTTGGAGGCCGAGCTTTTCATAGCGCCTGGGGATCGGAAGGAGACGGGCCACGTACGGCATATCACGGTGAAATGCCGTGTCGAAGCAGGCAACTTGCGGGAGATGAGGATATCGTTGCGCAAAGCCCTTGATCAATTCGATCTCAGCGGGAAGATGCTCCGGATCATATGCGCTCAATCGTTGCAACTCCTCCATGACAACCGGTGTCACCATGTGCGGTTCACGATAATGCCGACCGCCATGGACGACCCGATGTCCTATCGCCACCAGTTGATTCTGCACGGCTTTGTTCCCGAGGGCGAATAACAGCGGTTCGATACAGGCAACGTGGTTGGATGCCTTGATCGCCCGGCGCTCGACAGTAGCGGCTCTATCCTTCGTCCACGTAAGCGTCGCTTCCGGTCCCTCGATGCGGTCGATCGAACCAGACAGCTCACGGACGGGTATCACCCCGTCCAGAAAGAGGGCAAACTTGAGCGTCGACGATCCTCCATTGATCACCAAAATCGAGCCGGCATGAGAAGCCGAAGCAGACTCTGTCATGGCTGTTCCATCTTCTTTAGATTTCAGATCAGGACTTGGAACTACCCTCGGCGAATAAGTCGCCGACCAGCCGGTAGGCATTGTGGAGATACTGCGCCATCATCCGTTGAGTATTAAAGAACCCGCCATTCAAGGCAATAGCCTGCCGCATGATCTCAATAAAACGTTCTCGCTCCTTGTAGAAACAGGGCAATACTTTCTGCTCAAGTTTGTCGTACAACGCCGTGGCATGACAGGCATCCATGCCCTCCATTGGCTCGAGGCAGGATTCGATCCGATCACCGATCGACCAGCCGGTCACATCTTCTACATGCCCTTCGATCCACCAGCCGTCAAGCACGCTCAGACTCGGCACTCCATTGACTGCGGCCTTCATGCCACTGGTTCCTGAAGCCTCCATCGGAGGAAGCGGCGTGTTGAGCCACACATCCACACCGGCGCAGAGAAGCTTCGCCAGCGTCATGTCATAATTCGTGAGATAGGCCACTCGAAGTTTTCCCCGCAAGGCATCACGGAGCTCGTGGATCCGGTGAATCAGGTTCTTCCCATCCTGATCACGCGGATGGGCCTTGCCGCCAAAGACGATTTGCAGCGGCCCGACCTGGTGGGCAATCGCGACTAACCGTTCGATGTCGTGAAAGATCAAGGTTCCTCGCTTGTATGCCGCAGCACGCCTGGCAAACCCCAATGTCAACACATCCCGGTCGAATCCCGCGTTGGTCTCGTGATTCACATGTTCGACCAACATCCGTTTCGCTTCCTGATGGGCTTTCCAAATCCCCTCACTAGGAATACTGATTGCATATCGAAGCGAGAGCTGATCGCGCCGCCAGTCCCGAAGATATCGATCGTAGAGCGCTTGAAACGAGGGCGCAGCCCAGGTGACGGCATGGACTCCATTGGTGATCGAGTGAATCGGATAGCCGGGGAAGAGGTTGTGGGATACCTCCCCATGCTTCATAGCTACGCCATTGACGAAGCGTGAGCCATGCAGTGCCAGCTCCGTCATATTCAAACTCTGGTCGTGGCCGCAGGCTTTGAGCCAGGCGCAGCGCCGCTCGCCGAGCACTCGATGTGCAAGATCAGGAGGAAATTGATCGTGACCTGCCGGCACCGGCGTATGGGTCGTAAACACACATTGCTCTCGGACGGCATCAATAAGATCAGCGGGAATCGACGCTTCTTGGGCTCGGGAAGCCAGTTTCTCCTCCAGGAGGGCAAGCACAAGCAACGCCGCATGTCCTTCATTCATGTGGAACCGGCGAATGTGGCTGTATCCGAGCGCCCGCAACATACGGCACCCCCCCAATCCAAGCACCACCTCCTGGCAAAGCCGATAATAATCGTCGCCGCCGTACAGCAGGTCGGTCAGAGTCCGATCCCAGGGTTGATTCTCGGAAAGATCCGTGTCGAGTAGATAGACAGGCACCTCCCCGCCCGACTCGCCCCTCACTCGAATCTGCCACGCTCCGACATGAACAGTGCGATCCTCAAGTTCGACAATGACACGCTGCGACACAGGCTTGCAGAAATCGTTGATCGGCCAGGCGACCGGCTCTTCACGCTGCCAACCCTGTTCATCCAGCCGTTGATGAAAATAGCCGCGCCGATGCGCCAGCGTTACCGCGACCATGGGAATCTCCAGATCAGAGGCTGATCGGATCGTATCCCCCGCCAGCACGCCCAGACCACCCGCATAGGTCGGCATACTGGAATCGAGTCCAATTTCCATAGAGAAATAGGCGACTAGTACGTTGTCAGGCCTGTCTGTCATGATGTCTGTACCACGTGCTTGATGAGTCGCAGTTCGTCGCGCACCCGTCGCGGTAGCACAAAATGCTTCCGCACATGCTCGCGACCAGCCCGGCCGAACTCTCCGCGTTCGCCCGGTCGCTTGAGCAGGTCGAAGACCCGCGCCGCACAATCTTCGACCCCGGTGACGAGGTTTTTGTGATAAGGCTCAGGAAACTGCATCGGAATACCTCCCACCTTTCCAGCCACCACCGGCTTTTCCTTCCACAACGCTTCGGACACGACTAGCCCAAAGCCTTCCTGCAACGACTTTTAGATGACCACGTCACAGCCATACTGAAAGGCGTTGACCTCCATGCTGCCGACTCCCGACAGGTTCGTAAAGACGACCGCATCGTACTCTTCGATCAACGGCCGCAGAAACAGGCTGACATCCTTGTCCGGTGCGGAGCCGTCGATATGACATCGCCAGATTCACTTGGCGTTGCGCGGCCCGGTAAAATGTCGAATCGCAGCGGGCTGTGGATCATGCACGATATAGATATCGTAATCATTCCCCAGCGCCTTCGCGCTGCGCTCATTCACGCGAAGATAGAGGTCCTGCTCCGGCTTCCGCAGATCGTAGTGCCCACCCTGCAGGGCTATTGTGAAACGATTTGGTGATGGCAAAGAATTCCGACTCACCGTGAATCAACCGCCAGTCGGCTTGAATGCCGAGCGTCTGGAGCATGGGCACATAGCGAGCCAACAGTTCCGCTACACCGCTACCCGCCGCCGTTGAATTCAGGTGACAAATCTTGACCCCCGCAAGCTCTTTGCCGAGTCCGACGAGTTCTTCATACAACTCATCACTCATGAGCGCACGATAGCGGTCCACATTCGCCTGAATGGCTCCGCAACGCCGACCTATTCCCACTTTTGGCAACATCGTCTTTTCTTGTATCATTCGGACATCCTCCTACTCCAGTTCAACGTCGAGGCAACAGTGTTCCCTTCGTCACCTTTGCGAATCAAAGAATATACCGGTCGTTCATGTGGTGTGAATGGCACGATGCTGGGTTACGGTCCAGGAGGATTGACCCCTTGTACCTACACACGAAGCATTCCTGCAGCAGGCTAGCAAAGATCTCTGACGAAAAAATACTGGTGAACAATCATCCGGCAGGCAGCGTACTCCTCTACCGTGAATGGACCACAATTCTTTGCAAGAATCTTCAGACTGGAAAACTCATGAGCTGAGGAGGTGAGGCGTGATTGTCCGCGATGTCACGGCCTGAGGGTGGAGGCTTATTCGGATGTGGCAAGTCAGGACGAGGCGGGGCAGGACGTGATCGGGTGGCGTTGCGTGAATTGCGGGAAGTTATGTGGATCGGCTGGTCCTACTGAATCGCTGGATGCAACAAGGTATTGCTCCCCTCCCTCTTCAGCTGGGGAGAGGACGATCTGTACCGCGTCCTCTATCGTCTCTTGCGACCCGTCAGCGACCAGCTGCAGCATGGCAAATAGAGATGAATGGATCTATCTGGACCTCATGAATGGCATTGCGCAGTGCCCCGCTGATTTTGGAGCCATCGCGGCAGACAGTGCTGCAATTTATCGAGCTGAACCGGTTGGTTGAAATAGATATTCGGTGCTACACAGGAAATGTGTGGTTCAGAATCTCCCGTTCCGCATCCAGCCAATCTTGCTCTGCACAGCCCTCACGGCGACCTCGCTCAACGTACAGTTCATAAGCTCGTACGGTGATACGCGCATGCAAATCGTCAAACATCCGTTGCTTCTTCGGTATCGCCGTACTAGTCGATGATTGCTCCTGGGTTCGACTTCCCTGGGGAATGGCCGGTGTGTTCTTTGTTCCCTGCTTCGATGGTTGGGCTTTCATGGTCGATCTCCTTTGTAAAATGGAATGCTCTCACTGTCCGCTGACTTCACGGTGCGAGACAACCATACCAGACTTTTGAGCCAGGGATGCAGGGATGTTTGGACCGACACCTGGACCGAATAAGGCCCCCTCCTTTGGGCCTCAGCGTGACTACTCCCTCTCGGTTCATGCGGTCAATGGCGAGACAGACTTGATTCCAGGTGAGGTTTGGGCGCTGCAACACCACCTCATCTCATCAAAAGCAGTGCCTGGTGACCGGATGATGATTTCGAGAACCTGATGACCGGCAGTGGGATGAGGTGGCATAACTCCTCATTCTTTGAAAATGAGGGGACGACAATGCGCCATTCACCATCGTGCAGGTTGCGTACCAGGCCACACTGGAGAGGAGATCACACCTGAGAAGATTGAACGCAGGTTCATCATGTGGGGAGAAGCGAATGGTTCTGCCTCCGTACATCTGCATGAATGTGGAGAATCGGGACAATCCTGACGCAACCGATGGTGAGGACTTTCCTTGTCTCTCCAGTATAGGCTAACCAGCGCTCGTCTCCTCTCAGGTTGCATCGTTTCTTCCATCGGATCACCACTCCTGTCATACCGACCTTGTCATCACAGATTTCAGCACCTGATCCCCCACGATCCGTGAAGCCGCCAGCACGCCCAACCACATCGCACCAGGAATTCCATGACCGCTCATCGCGCTAAAGCTGTCTCGCTCCAAAGATCGGAATCGGTCCGGTCTGGACTAGAAGCGGTTTCGGTATCGGTCGGAGACGATCTTGAAGCGTTTCACGGCGCCGATGACGTGTTCGGCGGGAACGCGGTCTTTCGAGATCGTGCGGTTGTGCAGTTTGTTCTCCTTGTTCAGCGGATTCATTTTGCGACGCTTTTTCGGCATCGTGGTGTTGCCATACACGTTCTGCAGGCCCCGGTAGGGTGTCGGTCATGGCTTTGGTGGTGGGATGGAGTCTGACGCCAGACTCCTTGAGCACCCGGAAATCATGCCGGCGGCCGGCGGCATGCGCGAGGCAGATGATCGTGCCCGTCGCCTTGTCGACGGCGAGCTGGGTCTTCAGCGTGTGGCGTTTTTCTTGCCCGAATAGTAGCGACGCTGTTTTTTTGTGGTCGTTCCACGGGCGTTTCCGTTGCGTCGATGAGGACAACCTCGTAAGCCCTGTCACTCCTGACGAGAGCCTTCTTGCCCGGCAACGTGACCGTCGCTCCTTCCCTGGCGAGCAATTCCTGGATACGTCCGGGAAATTTGCTGGCGACCGTCACATGATCGCCCTCAATCCGACCGTTTGCTTGAATCAGACCGTCAGGGAGTCTGTGATTCAAAACCCACCGCTCGAGCGCCACGTACCCGCTTCCAGCAATGACGATGACCAGAGCCCCGATGATAATGTGTCTGCGCGGCGTCCCCATCGATGTCGCCAACCTTAGAACAACTTTTCGATCTCTCCCTTGGCCCGTGCTAGGTTGATGCGCGAGGCATTGAAGCGGAACACACCTCCAAGGTAACTTGATCCGAGACATCCTTCATGCGAATCGATTCTTGTCGAACCCGGCTGCGGTTTTCGGAGATCCGGCTTTCCCGCTGGCCGCCATCGAAAATCGGGACCGAAAGCGTCAGACCGATTGAACGCGTGGACAACGCATCTTCGGGCTTCAAACCAATCCAACCATAATCACCGTTCAACAAAAGTGAGGGTATCCGCTCGCTGGTCACGGAACTGAGGCTCAGCGACGCCAGTCGCTGGCGATTCTCTTGAGCCATCAACTCCAACCGCTGCTCGCGTGCGGTCAGGAGAGCTTGTTCGGGGGCTTGAATTTCGACCGGCACAAACTTGAGTTCATCCGTGAGAACCAATCTGATATCGAAGGCAATCCCCGATGCGCGGATCAGATTGAGTCGCGCACTCTCCTGTTCATTCTGCGAGACGAGCAACCGTTGTGTGTTGTTCTCCAATTGAACTTCCTGGCGCGTAACATCCAACCCTGTTGTCACGCCCGCCGCCTTCCGATCTCTCGCTAATTTCAGCAATTGCCGGCTGAGCTCGTTATCCGCCTCCCGTGCCTTGACCGCTTCGTCCGCCCGCAATGCCTCGATGTACATCAGCCCTACGGTTGCCATGACGTCGCGCTTCGTCACTTCCGCTTCCAGATCCGCAACATCGATGCCCGATTTCGGCGCCCGCCATCGTTGAATGAGGCTGAGGCTGAAAATGTTCTGCATCAGAGTGGCGCGCGCGTCATAGACTTCGAACGGGTCGGTGACGCTGCGGGTGAGGCCGAGACCGGCAAGCCGGTCCGAGGGAAGACCGAAGGCGGCGAGATTGACCGTTTGGTTTCGACCGTTGAGATATCCACCGACATTCGGAAGCAGGGCACCCAAGCTCGTATTGGCCTGAGACTGCGCCGCGGCGATACGCTCCTTCAGCAGCCGCACGTTCACGTTGTTGTCGATCGCGGCTTGAATCGCCTCTCGGAGACTCAGCTTGAGTTCCGGAGGGTTTCTCTCCAACTCCTCTGCAGAAACAAGTTCTGTGGCCGTCCCGCAGATGACTGCAGCGAGGACGAGGGAAACAACGCGACACACGATGAAGCGGTGTTTTCCCCACATAGACGTATTCCAAGCTCCGAGCGACTAGGCTTGCAAGGAGGGAGCCGGTGGGAAGGAAAGTCAGCTATAACGACTTTCGATCAGAAAATTGACGAGTTGAATGGTCACCGCGCGTAAGGAAGACTTCGACGCAGGGGAAACTTGCGACATTGGAGAAAACGGTACTGTCGCAGAAGGTAACAGATCAGGGGAGAGGTGTGTGGAGTTTAGTTTGAGGAGAAGTGTGGGCGCCATTTTGGCCGTCCTTCCGCTATGCAAGGGAACAACGACTGGGCAAGCTGGCATCGATGCTCTTGCCGACCGCCTGATAAATCGCATGAAGCAGATGTTTATGCGCCGTTCCCTTTTCGAGCAACAGGCAGGCACCGGCACCCAAGAACGCTTCTCGATTCCCATTTCCGACGTAAAACGAGAGGCCTATGATCGGTATGTGAGGATGCTTTCGTGTAATCCTTGCCGGACGAGGAAGTGGTCGTCCACCAGGAGTACGCGAATACTTTTCATCGCCGGCCGGTCAGCAATGGAACTCTGAGCATGAGAGACTGCACATGTCGACATACGGGACTCCTCTTCAATCATCAGTTCCAGACATGAACGCGGCACGAGGTCTTCGCTGGTGTGATCGTACTCACAGACTGACGTCGCTTGTGTAGACCCTCGTGCCTCTATTGCTTTCTCCGACACCGGACAAGAACGCTTCATTCCACCAAGTCGGTTATCTCTGACCGCGATATGGATCATCGATCTCCGCGCCACATTCAAGACAACGAACCTTGCCTGTGCGTTTGCCGCCTCTGGTCAAAATATCATCAATGAGACGCTGATGAGCGCATGCGCTGTTGAGGATGGTCGTGCCGCTTTCTTCCTCTGTGTTCTGAAGCACCTGGATCTGCATGGACACCTCCATTTCCTGGAGCATTTCAGCTTCAGCGGATGAGCGGGCTCCCCCCTGGGAACCATACATACTCACGCCTGTATTCGTGAGTTGCCCTAAGATTCACTTGCTGAGGACAGGCCATTAAACTCTCTGTTCTCGTTCCAGGACAGGGGAATTCGAGCTCGCCTCAGGACGACGGATCTGTACCCTATAAGTCCTGTCGGCTTCTATCGTCACCCGCACTTCTCCCTTCCTGCTCAAGTCATCGATGGCGAGAAACATCTGATTCCATGTCAAATCAGGACAGAGATCCATCATTTTGTCCAGCCGACAGTCCGTACCCGCTTGTTCCAAGGTGGTTTTGACGCGATCAATGAATGCCGTCGTGTCCATGGATTCCCTCCTTGTTTGAGAGAGTCATACCCTAGAAGAAAGAGGAATCCTTATGAACTGGTAAATGACCTAGTTTGCGATGGGATTTTTGCCAGGGACGTAGTCGGAGAGAACCTCTCGGCTACTTAAGAGTTCATCTCCCGTTTACACCGGGACAGAATGGGATGGCCGAACAGCTCTTTCGGAGCCTCAACGAGGTGCGTGTGGCTGCCACGGAATCGTTCCCAGCTACCGATATGGGCCGGATTCAGGGGGAGTGTCACAGATAGCCTCAAGCGAACTGCTCTACGGCAATGAGCAAAGATGGGACTGTGGTTTTATCTATGTATCTTGTGAAGAGACGGGAGAGATTACAGTTGATCACTCGCGAGGCCCTGCGTGATGGCGTAGCGCATTCATGAGGCAGGTCTTGTGAAATTCGATGGTTTTCACGGACACATGGAGCAGAGAGGCGATCGCTTTTGTTCCCTTGCCTTCGCCGATCAACTGTAAGACTTCACGCTGCCGCGGAGTGAGTTCCACCACGGAACCTTTGATCGCCGGTGCCTCTTCTCGCTCCATCGTCTGCGCAAGCACCGGCTTGGTGATCGAGGGCGTCAAATATTGCTGCCCCTTCAGCACGGCCTCAATCGCCAGCGGCAGCTCCATGGGCGCCGACCGCTTCAGGAGGTAGCCGCTCGCACCGACGTGGAACGCTTCCGTCACATAGCTCGGGCTCGTATGCATGGTCAGAAAAATAAGCTTGGCCGAGTGATGGAGCTTCCGGATCTGACGCGCGGCGTCGATACCGTTGAGCAACGGCATGCTGATATCCAGAAGGATCAGGTCGGGCTCCAAGCGCTGAGCCGCCTCTACCAGTGCCCGGCCGTCTTCTACCGCGCCGACGACCTCACAGGTCTCTTCGACAAGCCGACGCAGACCGGCGAGCATCAAGCTGTGATCGTCGGCTAAGAGCACACGCGGCTTCGGCGTCACTCCATTCATTGTTGTGCTCACACCTGGATCAACATCGGTTGCTCGCCCGGGGTCCGCGCGTCATGGAGCGACCTCCTGTCGGACATCGGGAAGCGGCACCCATGCATGCACTTCCGTCCCGTCACCTGGGCGCGTCCGGATGTGGAACGTGCCCTCCGCCAAACGAACCCGCTCTTCCATGCTGAGGAGTCCGAGCCCCTGACTGCGGGCTTCCTTCCCCTCAAATCCTTTCCCATCATCGACGATACAGACCCCGACTCCTGTGGAAGTCCCAAGCAATCGCACCACGACCATCGAAGCTTCGGCATGCTTCAGCACATTTTGGAGGGATTCTTGCGTCACGCGATAGAGGCAGGTGGCCATTTCGATGGGAATCGCTTTCGACACATTTCGGGAGACGTACCGAACGGCAAGCGCCGTGCGCTGTGCAAACTCGTGGGTATGATCCTGAATCGCCGCTTCGAGGCCTAGATGTTCCAGACTGGAGGGGTGGAGCCGGTAGGCGAAGGTGTGGACGTCATCCGCAAGCCGTTCGGCCGCCTCTCGAACATTCCGACAGTACGGCAACAGAGCCGGCTTGGATGTACACAATCGTTCGAGCGAACCAGCATCGAGCGCCAGACTCGCAAGCCGTTGCGTGATATCGTCGTGCAGCTCGCGGGCAATGCGTTGTCGTTCGACCTCTTGCGCCGTGAGCAGTTTCGCGGTCAGCTTCTCCAGTTTCGTCTGATGCCGATGCAATTCCTCCTCAGCTCGCTTGCGCCTGGTGACGTCGATCTGGAACCCGATGAGCTCAACCGGCACACCGGCCTGATCGTGAAGGATGCGCACCTCATCGTACAACCAGCGATACTTCCCGTCCCGATGACGAAATCGGTATTCATAGACGCGGCGGTCCTGTTCAAGAACGGTTGAGAGATTGGCGAGCACCTGCGAGCGATCGTCGGGATGAAGACGGGTGACCCAAAAGTCTGAATGTTCCACAAAATCATGCGGGCTATAACCGAGTTGCTCGACGACGTTCTCGCTGATGAATGTCGTGCTGAAGTCACCGGTGGTTCTGCGTGCATAGAGCACCACCGGGGTGGATTGTAACAGGAGCTGCTGTCTCGCTTGCACGGTGCACAACGCCGCCGTACGTTCGGCGATTCGATGTTCAAGCAGCTCGTTGAGCTCGCGCAGTGCTCCCTCGGCTTGTTTGCGTTCGGTGATGTCGCTGCCGATCGTCAGCAGACATTGTTTTCCGTTGAGGGTGATCAGGTCAGTTGAGATGAGGAAGTGACGCAGGTCTTTATTCTTCGTCCGCATCGACACTTCGGCATTTCTGACCGAACCTTCCGATCGAAGTCGATCGATCAACTTGGCTCGCTCTTGAGGATCGGGCCAGATCCCCAACATCAGCGTCGTCTTCCCAATCACCTCGTGTCGCTGAAACCCATAGATCTGGAGGCAGGCGTCGTTGATCTCGAGACAGCGCCCGGTCTTCAGTTCCGTGATGCCGATCGGGTGGGGGCTTAAACGAAAGGCCTTGTCGAAGAGATCTTCCTTCGGCGTGACCTTGCTGGAGCGCGGGCGCTTGCTGGTTCGCACACGCACAGCTCGTCGGCTCGGACTGTTCTTCGTGGATTTGGACGGCATAGGCGAGTCTGTAATTTTAGGCCTGGAGTCACGGCCGAACAAGAGCGTGGACGCTCAAACTACTCGTGACCGTTCGCGGCAAGGGACGGCACCTCTCCGTTTCTTAGCGGCGCGTGATTACCCTCGTGACTTGATCCTAGTGGCCCCCATCACATGGTAGTACAGGACCGGAATCACGACGAGGGTCAACAATGTCGACGCGCCGACACCGAAAAGCAGCGAGACGGCCAGTCCCTGAAAGATGGGATCGAGAATGATGACGAAGGCCCCCACCATCAATGCAGCCGCAGTCAGCACGATGGGACGCGTCCGAATCGCGCCCGCCTTGATGACGGCTTCTGACAACGCAACACCCGCCCGTTCTTGCAGCTGAATGAAATCGACCAGAAGGATGGAGTTCCTCACAATGATGCCGGCCAGCGCGATGAAACCGATCATGGACGTGGCGGTGAAGTACGATCCGGTCAACCAATGCCCGGGCAGAATACCGATCAGCGTGAGCGGGATAGGAGCCATGATGATCAACGGAGTCATAAACGATTGGAACTGCCCGACGATCAGGAGATAGATCAGCAACATAGCCACGGCAAACGCGATCCCCATGTCGCGGAATGTTTCATACGTGATGTGCCATTCGCCGTCCCACTTCATGGCGATCTTCTCTTCCGACCACGGCTGGGTGGCATAGGACTGCTCGATCTGATATCCTTCTGCCGGTCGAAACTCTTCCAGCTTTTTCCCCACTCCAAGAACACCGTACACGGGACTTTCCGCTTGCTCTGCTCCTGGGCCACCGACATCCGCGACCACATAGACGACCGGCTTTTGGTTCTTGTGATAGATCGCCTTGTCTTTCACTGTCCGTTCCATCTTGAGCAGTTCGGACAATTGGACGATGCCGCCGGTGCTCGTCCGCAGCCCGATCTCGCCCAGATGCTCCAGACCGGTTCGCTCGGCGAGCGGCAAGCGGAGCACAATGTGAACCGGACTCTTCTC
>JACRQB010000033.1 GCA_016222925.1 Nitrospirota bacterium
CACGGACCGGGGTCCTTATGAGAAAGGGCGGATTCTCGACCTTTCCCATGGTGCGGCTGTCCAGTTGGGCGTGGAGCACGAAGGGGTGGCCTATGTGCAGGTTGAGATTGTCGGCGAACGCCGCCCGGAGCTGATGCTGCTGTCAGAACAATTCTCAGACCGAGCTGCCTCGCTTCTTGTTGGTGCGCAGCCGTGGAGCCATCGGGCGTCGCCTGGGATGGCTTCTCCGGCTAGAAATTTCCTTGGGGATCTCTGGATTGCAAGGAGGAATCGCTGGGTTGTTGCAATGCTCGCGGTCACTCATTCCGCCGGCACTCCGGTCGCCTCGTTGGTCCTCAACTAACAGGCTGTTGAAAAAGCCCGTCAGCGGTGTTCTCGCGTCGCTCAGAGGCTCAACGTACCGAAGCGTACGCCTCACCTCTTCGCTCGCTGCGGCCTTGCCGGCAGCCTTGTTGAACAGCCTGCAGCTGCCTGTGAAGGTTGATCTTGCCGATCCTGCTCAGGTTGACACGGTGCAAAGTTCTCCACTAGACTGCATCGTTCCCGTCAGTAGCTGACAATACGTGAGTTTATCGAAGGGGAGGCATGGAGCGATGGCCAAGAAGCGCGCAGCGGAACCGGATGAAGCGAAGTTGAAGAAGAAGATCGGCGCAAAGCTGACCGATCAAGGCAACCCGGAGGGGGGCGCCGCTCTTCGGTCACTGAAGAAACGATTGAAGAGGGAACAGCGTAAACGGCGGGCACTTGTGCAGCGGAAGAAACGAGCGGCCGGAAGCAAAGGCGCGGCTACCACCTCTGCATCGGCCTAGTCTTTTCGTGGTCACAGTCGCGCCAGGCTCTGATTCTATGGAAGAAGAACCGAAACATCTCTCCCAGGGCATCAACCCTCTCACCCAGCAAGCTGGTGATGAGCCGCTCGCCGGTGGCGTAGCCGGTCAGATGCCGGCTGTGTCTTCCTTTGTCGACGAGAGAGCGGATAGTCAAGACACGGTTGCCCTTGACGAAGAGCAGGCCAAGGATGAGATCGACATTCAGGTCGATCTGCTGAGTGATCCTGACTGGGTGGTCCGCCGCGAAGCGGTCATTACTCTGGGCGAGATGGGTGATGAACGGTGTGTCGAACCGCTGGCTCGCGCGTTGCGTGACGGTGATTGGCAGGTTCGAGAGGTCGCGATCGAGGCGATGGGTGAGGTGGGCTCTCCCGCCGTCGAGATACTCCTGAAGCTGCTTCGTGATTGGGAGGTGCGTAAATACGCGATTGCCGCCCTCGGGAAAATCCGTGACGAACGGGTCCTTGACCCCTTGATGCTTCAGCTTCGGAACGATGAGTTTAAAGACGATGCTATTGATGCTTTGGTCGTACTGGGTGAGCCGTCCGTCGAGAAATTGATCGGTGCCCTTCGTGATAAGGACGAAAATGTCCGTAAGTGCGCCGTCCTTGCGTTGGGGCGGATCAAGAGCGGTAAGGCCATTGATCCCCTGATCGGGATGCTCGGTGATAAAGACTGGTTTACGCGGTTGACGGCTGCCGCCGCGTTGGAGTCGATCGGTGATGAGCGGGGTCGCGAGGCGATGAAGCCCTTGCTCAAGGATCCCGATATGGTGGTTAAGATGCGGGTGGAGCGAATTCTGGCGAAGTGGAAGACGCCATCAATTTCTCAACCGGCCAACGCCTGAGTTATTTATTCAAGAGTTGATTCATGCTCTGCTGGAGCTCGTCCAGCTTTTTCATCGACACCTGTTTCCCCGTCACAATTTCCAACTTCACCTCCCGCAGCGATCCGGCCATGTCTCGTAGCGCATTGGTTGCGTCGTCGGACTTGGTTCCTTTTGTGGCGGCTTCCACGGCCGCGATGGCTTCGGCCATTTCTTTCGCTGCGTCGCCGAAATTGCGATCGACGAGGTGTGCCTTCGCTTGGACCAAGCGAGACTTCGCATCCACGAGTCCCTGACGCCTGCGGAGATCGCGCTCGATTCCGAGTGTCGTATCCAACACGTTTCTGGACATATCCTTCAATGACTGTTGAAGTTCCGCGACGGTTCGCTGAAGCGTCCCGACGGGCCGTTGTCCGAGATAATAGCCTGCTCCGAATGCTCCAACGAGCAGCAAGACAACAGAGAAAAATTTAACCATAACGGTCCTCGGTTAGTGGCGACGTTTGGATGAACTTAACCGGGTCAACTGTTGGAGCAGGCTGCTGGCACTCGCAATACGCACGGCCTCATCCGAGTCTTGTAAACCCTTTACTAAGAGCGGGATGGCACTCTCGTTGCTTTTCCGCAATCCCTTGGCGGCCATCAGGCGAGGAAGGGGCTGCTGGTCCTGTAAGAGCGTCTGGAGAACCGCCAAAGCGTCTTTCTCGGCGGAGGCACTCAAGGCCTGTGCCGCTGCGCCGCGGATTGAAGGGTCGGAATGCCGAGCCAACTCTGTGGCCAGCGTGAGGGCGGAGGGATCGCCCAGGCGAATCAATCCCTCTGTGGCGCTGGCACGGACATGACTATTCGGGTCTCTCGTGAGTGCCAGCAGCAAGGGCCGGTTCTCCTTGATGCCAAGCTTTCCGAGACTTGCCGCAGCGACACCGCGAACCATCGCCATCTCGTCCCCGATTGCGTGGGTGAGGGGCGCCGCGCCGCTCGCGGAGCCAAATTCTCCCAGTGCTCCGGCAGCGAACGCGCGCACCGATGGATCAGGATCATACACAGCTTGGGAGAGGACCGCCAGGCTTGCCGGACGTTTGAGGCGTCCCAATACTCCCAGCGCGGCCATCCTCGTCTCTGGGTCCGGCAGGGTCGCGGCGCTGGTGATATCGTCCAGCTTTTCAGTATGCCCCAGTTTGAACAGGGCGGCGTAGGCAAAGATGGCCTCAGGCCCATCTTCAGTGCGAGTGACATCCAGAAACTGTTGCTGTACGTCGGTGGCCTGCGCTTCCCCAAGCGCTGTCATGGCAGCGATACGGACGGTCGGCATGTCATCCCGCAACGCGCGGCGCACGGCGCCGGA
>JACRQB010000034.1 GCA_016222925.1 Nitrospirota bacterium
ATGCCGGCCAAGGCGACGGTGCCTCCACGTTCGAGCGCACGTAACGCAGGAGGTACGAGTTCACCGGCTGGCGCGAAGATGATTGACCCATGCAGCTTATCGGGTGGCATCTCCGTGGCCCCACCCACCCAGACTGCTCCCAGCTCCCTCGCCAACGATTGATGCTCCGGTTTCAGCGAACTCACATAGACCTGGCAGCCCCAGTGTCGGGCAATTTGAATCGCAATATGCGCCGATGCGCCGAATCCATAGAGCCCGAGTCGCTGGCCTGGTTTGATGCCACTGAGCCGTAAGGCTCGATAGCCGATAATGCCGGCACACAACAAAGGGGCGGCTTCCTCGTCAGAAAAGATTAATGGGATTGGGTAGGCAAACCGTGCCGGGACGACCGCATATTCAGCATAGCCTCCATCGACCTGGTAGCCGGTGAACGTCGCTTCTAAACAGAGGTTCTCCCGCCCGCTTGTGCAGAATTCACACTGTCCGCAAGTCCCTTGAAGCCAGGCGATCCCAACCCGATCTCCTTCATGAATATCCGTGACTCCGCCGCCGGCTTGCGTCACCGTGCCGACTGCCTGATGTCCTGGAATTAATGGGAAGCTTGTGTTGGGAAGTTCCCCCTCCACAATATGGAGATCGGTGCGACAGACCCCGCAGACGTGAATTTTGACGAGAACCTGGCCTGCCTGTGGAACAGGAACCGACCGATCTCGGAGATGTAAGGGACTGTGGGAGACATCGCCCGTATGATTGAGCACCATGGCTCTCATCGGACCGTATCGCTTATGAGGTTTTCTGAGCTTTGATGCACTCGATATCGAGATGGATCTGTACCTCGTCTCCGACGACGAGTCCTCCGGTGTCGAGGGTCTTATTCCAAACCATCCCAAAGTCCTTGCGGTTTAGTTTCCCGTCTGCGCTGAAGCCGGCCCTGGTGTTGCCCCAGGGATCTTTCGCCACGCCGTTGAAGGTGACATTCAGCGTAACGGTTTTGGTGATGCCACGCAAGGTGAGATCCCCGACCACCGTATAGGTGTCCCCCTGTTTTTGGTAACTTTTCATTTTGTAGGTCAACGTGGGGAACTGGTTGATATCCAAGAAATCCACATTGCGCAGATGCGTGTCGCGTTTTTCGTGGTTTGTGTTGATCGATTCAGCCTTGATCGTGGCCTCGATCATCGTGAAGGTCTTTGCATCTGCGTCCATCTCGACAAACCCGCGATAGTCGGTGAACCGTCCTGATGTTTTGGACACCACCATATGGGCGACACGGAACTCAATCAGTGAATGGTCTGGATCGATGGCCCAGCGAGCTGTTTCGGCCTCGGCAGAGAGGGGAAGCAATCCCAACAGACCCACCATGACGATTCTCTGCATCCAATTTGTTTTGGTTTTCATATCTTCACCTTTCGGCTGCTCCCTGTTGGCCACTGTAAACAGATCCGTTGTCTCCGGGGCGATCTCACGAGTTGAGTTGGTATCCTACCCATCGCTGGGATGTCCGTGCAACCTGTTCTTTCATCGAAACACGGGTGTCAACCGATTGAATTGGTATAGAATACGTTCATGCAGGCACTCGTCAAAGCGACTGCTGGGCCAGGCCTCACCCTCACTGATTGGGCGGACCCAACTCCGGGACCACATGATGCGGTGGTGAAGGTGGCGGCGACCTCGCTCTGTGGAACCGACGCCCATGTCTATCGTTGGGACGAATGGGCACAACGGCGGATTCATCCGCCACGCATCATCGGGCATGAATTGTGCGGCCATGTCGTGGAGGTTGGGCGGGAGGTGTCCCTGGTCAAGGTCGGTGACTATGTTGCTGCTGAATCGCATCTAACCTGTGGAGCCTGCTTTCAGTGTCGCACCGGACAGGCGCACGTCTGCAAAAATTACAAGATTCTCGGGATCGATCGGGACGGGTCTTATGCCCAGTATGTCGCGTTGCCTGAAGGTGTCTTGTGGCACACGGCTCCAGGCATTCCCCCAGAGTTAGCCTGTGTGCAGGAGCCGCTTGGTAATGCAGTTGACGCCGCGCTCGCTGAAGATCTCACCGGCCATACGGTGTTGATCACGGGGTGTGGTCCGACCGGTTTATTTGCCGCGGCTGTCGCGCGGACCGCCGGTGCTGCGACCATTATCGCATCTGATGTCAGTGACTACCGGCTTGGGTTGGCGAAGCAGGTTGGGGCAGATCATGTCCTCAACGCGAGGACTGAGTCACCGGAGCATGTGGCAGCGGCCATCCTCGAGATGACTGCTGGTGAAGGAGTCGATGCCTCGCTGGAGATGTCGGGAGATCCTACGGCGTTACATCAAGCCTTTCGCGCGGTGAAGAACGGTGGCCGAGTCACCTTGTTCGGCATCCCGACCGGTTCGGTGAGCTTCGATCTGCCGAACGAAATGATTTTCAAGGGGATCCGCGTCTATGGGATTACCGGCCGGCGCCTGTTCAGCACATGGTACCGGCTGGCAGGTCTCTTTAAAGCCGGTCTCGATATTCGGCCAATCGTGACCCATTCGTTTCCGCTGAAAGAGTTTGCGACTGGGTTTGAGTTGATTCAGTCGGGTCAATGCGGCAAAGTTGTATTGTTTCCGTAGTAGGACTGAGGACTGAGAGAACAGCCCTCAGTCCTCATTTCTCAGTCCTGTTCTAACCATGGCCTACGACTCACTCAAACAGGTTCTCAGTGCCCAACTTGCCGACATCCGCGCCAAAGGCCTCTACAAATCTGAGCGTCGAATTCTTGGTCCGCAAGGCTCAGATATTCTGGTGTCCCAAGGCTCCGTTCTGAATCTCTGCGCGAACAATTATCTCGGGTTCGCGAATCATCCGGCCATCGTGCAGGCGGCTCAAAAAGCGTTGGAAACACATGGCTATGGCATGGCTTCCGTACGGTTTATTTGTGGCACGCAGGATCAGCATAAACAGCTGGAACAGGCCGTCAGCGACTTTCTCGGCACCGATGACACCATTCTCTACAGCTCCTGCTTTGATGCGAACGGGGGACTGTTCGAAGTGTTGGTGGATGAGGGGGATGCGGTCATCAGCGATGCCTTGAACCATGCCAGCCTGATCGACGGCATCAGGCTCTGTAAGGCCAAACGATTCCGCTACGCCCATTCGGACATGGCAGACCTCGAAGCGCGGCTTCTGGAAGCCGCCGGGTGCCGCGTGCGGCTGATCGTCACCGATGGGGTGTTCTCGATGGATGGCGATCTGGCCAAGCTGGATCGGATCGTGAATCTGGCGGAACGGTATGACGCAGTGGTGGTGGTCGATGACAGCCACGCGACTGGGGTGCTCGGTCCGAAGGGCCGGGGGACGCCGGCTCATTGCGGGGTGGCCGATCGAATTGAGATCATCACGAGTACATTGGGGAAAACGCTCGGTGGCGCGACCGGCGGGTTTACATCCGGCAAGGCCGAGGTGATCGAATTGCTGCGTCAACGGTCACGACCCTACCTGTTCTCGAACTCGCTTCCTCCGCCCATCGTAGCCGGTGCATTGTGCGCGTTCGATCTTGTGGAACAAGGCGATCAGCTCAGGGACCAGCTTCGGGCCAATGCCACGTTCTTCCGGGCCGAGTTGACCGTGCTGGGCTTCCGACTTGTCCCGGGCGAGCATCCTATTATCCCCGTGATGTTGGGCGACGCCTCCCTTGCGACCTCAATGGCGGAGGCCTTACTGAAAGAAGGGGTCTATGTCGTCGGATTCAGTTATCCGGTGGTGCCGCAAGGACAGGCAAGGATCCGAACTCAAATGTCGGCAGCCCATACAAGGATTCAGTTGCAACAAGCCGTGGCGGCGTTTGCGAAGGTGGGCCGGACTCTCGGTGTGATCCAGTAACCTGCCTCAATTGAACTTCTCAGAATTGACATTTCACAGTCAGGTCAGTATCCTCGGCTACTTTATCTAGTGAAGGAGTATGGGTATGAAAGTTATTCTTCAAGAGACCCTGGAAGGGGTGGGGCATCTCGGCGATCTCATCAACGTCGCCGATGGGTTTGCGAGAAACTATCTGTTACCGCGCCGGAAGGCCGTTGAGGCTGATGGTCGGAGTATCAAGGCCTTCGAGCATGCCAAGCGAGTGGCAGCCGATAAGGCTAAGAAGGAAACGCTGGAAATTGAATCCTACGCCAAGAAGGTGTCGGCTGTTGAGCTAACGATCGAGATGCAGGCGGGCAAGGATGACAAACTGTTCGGCTCCGTCACCACGAAAGACATCGCGGAAGGATTGGCGGCACAAGGTGTCACGGTGGATCGGCGAAAGATCCAATTGGCGCAACCGATCAAGGAACTTGGGGCAAGAGCCGGAAGAGCCTTCAGCCTAGGGTATCGACGATGGAGAAGATGAACAGCTACGCACTCGGTTCCTGGGATGCCTTGAAGGAAGCAGATCCGGAGGTCTGTGCCGCGATTGAGGCAGAGGAAATCCGGCAGCGTGAGAAACTGCTGCTCATTGCGTCGGAGAACTTTGCCAGTCCCGCAGTCATGGCGGCGCAAGGCTCCTTGCTGACCAATAAGTATGCCGAAGGCTATCCCGGGAAGCGCTACTACGGCGGGTGTCAGCATGCCGATGCCGTCGAAGATTTGGCGATCCAGCGGTGCAAAGAGATCTTCGGCGCGGAGCATGTCAACGTGCAGCCGCACTCAGGCTCACAGGCCAACATGGCGGCCTATCTCTCGGTCCTCAAGGCAGGGGACACCATTCTTGGAATGGACCTTGCCCAGGGCGGTCATCTCACGCATGGGAGCAAGGTCAATTTCTCCGGTATCCTCTTTCGCGTCTTTTCCTATGGCGTTGATCGCCAGACGGAACGGATATCAGTCGGCGCCTATCTGTTGGTCGATATCGCGCACATTGCCGGCCTCATTGCAGCGGGGCTTCACCCCAATCCCGTGCCCTATGCCGACTTTGTGACGACAACGACCCACAAAACATTGCGTGGTCCGCGCGGAGGGGTCACGATGTGTAAAGCCGAACATGCGAAGGGAGTTGATAAGCTCGTATTCCCAGGACTGCAGGGCGGACCTCTGATGCATGTGATTGCGGCCAAGGCGGTAGCCTTCAAAGAGGCCTTGTCGCCGGGATTCAAGCGCTATCAGCAGCAAGTTCTGTCCAATGCGAAGGCCTTGGCGAGCGGGTTCGTCGATCGTGGTTATAAGATTGTCTCTGGTGGAACCGATACGCACCTGATGCTCCTGAATCTTACGAACAAGGGCATTACCGGGAAAGAGGCCGATGCAGCCCTCGATACAGCCGGCATTATCGTCAATAAGAACGCCGTCCCATACGATGAAAAGCCACCGACGGTGGCCAGCGGCATCCGCCTAGGTTCTCCGATTGTGTCGACGCGTGGCATGCGCGAATCAGAGATGAAACAGATTGTCGACTTAGTCGACCGTGTTCTCCAGCATCGGCAAGAGCCGGCGATTCTGGAAGAGGTTCGCGCGGACGCGAAAGCGTTGTGCGCTCGGTTTCCCATCTTTCATCCCTACTAAACAGGATGTTGAAAAAGTCCGCCAGCTTCGTTCTCGCGTCGCTCAGAGGCTCAACGTACCGACGCGTACGCCTCGGCTCTTCGCTCGCTGCGGCCTTGCTGGACGACCTTTTTGAACATCCTGTTGGCTATGCAGGTCTCCTGTTAATTAGCCGATCGTGAGAGGGCAGGGTCGCCGCCGGTGAAATGTCCGTTCTGCGATGAACTCGAAGACAAGGTCGTTGATTCTCGCATGGCCAAGGAAGGCGAGGTCATCCGCCGCCGCCGCGAGTGCCTTGGTTGCAAACGTCGCTATACCACCTACGAGCGAGTTGAAGAAATACTCCCGGTCGTGGTGAAGAAGGACGGCCGCCGCGAGTCGTTTGACCGCAACAAGATTCTCGTCGGGCTGAAAAAGGCTTGTGAAAAACGGCCGATCAGTATTGGAACCATTGAGGCCGTCACCGACCGGATAGAAAAACGGATTCAGGAGATGGGCGAGACGGAGATTCAAAGTCGGGTTGTCGGTGAGGAAGTCATGAAGGAGTTACATCAGCTGGATCAGGTCGCCTATGTCCGGTTTGCGTCCGTGTATCGAGAGTTCAAGGGCATCGACCAATTTATGGACGAGTTACAAACGCTTGCTCAGCGCCGGAGTGAGAGTTAAGACGTACCGTCTGGATCCCTCAGTCCCTCTCTCCCAGCCTTGTTCAGGTTCCCCGATTCGCCCGTGTTCGTCGTGAACTCCGACAAGCCGAGTGCAGGAAATGCCTATTGATGAAGAAGCCCTTCTCTCAGCGTGCTCGGCGAAACCAGCCAACCTCCGGGGCGACGAACGTCGCCATTATCGGTGCCGGTCGCGGAGGGGCGGCGCTGATGGAGATCTTTGCAAACGATCCCCTCGTGCGGATTGTCGGTGTCGCGGAGCTGGACCCGAAAGCCCCAGGGCTGGAACTGGCGCGACAGTTCAGAATCCCGATCACGCACGACTATCGGCAGCTCCTTGCGATGGAGCGCGTCGATCTGATTATCGATGTGTCGGGTGATGCAGAGGTCTGGAGGGTTCTTGAGGATTTTCATCGAATGGGTGTCACTGTCATCGGCGGCGCCAGTGCAAAATTCATGTGGGAGCTGATCGGCGCTCGTATTCGCGCAACGGCGGAGATCGAGAAGACGCTGAACAAATATCAATCCTTGTATCGGTTGTATGTGAAAGAGACCGGGGCGGCAGTGACGGAGGAGCGGACCAGAATCGCTTGCGAGATCCACGACGGCTTCGTGCAGAGTTTGGCGGGGGTGAATTTCAAGCTGGATTTGTGCCAGGAACTCATCCGGAAGAAATCACGGGCCAGTTTGGCCACCATCAAGGAGAGCAAGGCTCAACTGAAGTTGGCCATCCAGGAAGCCCGCCAAGTGATCTTCAACCTACGCCCCCTGCACTACGACAAGATGGAATTGATTCCTGCTCTGACGAATTATTTCAAGTCATATCAGCTTCAGACCCACATCGCCACGAAGTTTTCCGTGAGCGGAGATGAGCAGATTCTCTTCCCACGGACGAAGATCTTTCTCTTTCGCATTATCCAGGAGGCTTTGAGCAACGTGCAAAGACATGCACGGGCCGATCGAGTCTCGATCAAGCTGGACATCGAGATGGAGCTGTTGCGCGTCACCATTGCCGACAATGGAATCGGATTCGATCTGGAGGCTGTGCTGCGCGACCCTGAAAAGTGGGATCATTTCGGAATCAAGGGCATCTTGGAACGAGCTCGACTGGTGGGAGGAGAGGGGCGCGTCCAATCGAAGCCGGGGAAGGGCACGAAAATCATCGTCAAGGTGCCGCTGGGGCATCGAGAGGAGAGGGAGGAGTAATGGAGAAAATCAAGGTGCTGATTGCCGACGATCACCGAGTGGTTCGGGAAGGCTTGGCGGCCATTCTTAAGACCAAAGAGGATATTCACGTCATCGGCGAAGCACAAGACGGTGCGGAGGCCGTCGAAAAAGCCAGGGTGTTGCTTCCGGATGTGATTCTCATGGATGTGAGCATGCCACGGATGGGAGGCGTTGAGGCCACCAGACAAGTCAAACGTGAGTTTCCGCACATCGGCATCGTGGCGTTGACCATGTATGAAGAACAACAGTACATCTTCGATCTAGTCCGTGCGGGTGCCACAGGCTATCTCTTGAAAGACTCTGAATCGTCGCAAATCGTGGCGGCCATTCGAGCGATCTATCGGGGCGAATCGCTGATCCATCCGTCCGTCGCCAGTAAAATCTTGGCGGAATTCTCATTGATGGCCCAAAAGAAGGGGAAAAAGCCATCGTGGGCCGAGCATGATCTGACCGAGCGAGAGATTACGGTGTTACGATTGGTGGCCGACGGGAAAACCAACAAGGAGATCGCCAATAACCTTGATCTGAGCGAAAAGACGGTCAAGAATCACGTCCGGAACATCTTCCATAAACTACAAGTCTATGACCGCACGCAAGCGGCCATCACCGCCATCCGCAAGGGCCTGATCGAGCTGGACCCGAAGCGGTAGGATTGAGGCCCTGGTAGGTCAGGCGGGTGAACTGCGAGTCCTCCTGAGGAGCGACTACACGCGAATATCAACATAAGCGCGTGCGGCGGTATGCTCAACGCGAATCTCTGAAGACATTGATCGTGTATGGTCTTGTACTCACTCCATCCTGTGCAATCACGGTAATCGTGAACAGGGTCGTGGTCCCCAAGCCGAGTGCACTGCTGACGCTCCCGGTTGCAACGCCTGGTGGGGCGATTACGGACCCTGATGCGGACATCCCTGCATCCGGATCAGACTTGGTCGCCGTCACCGTCAGGCTGTCGACGCTGGCCGGGACAGTGACCGTATAGTTCAGTGTGCTGGCAGCAAATCCTGGATTCAAGGTGCCTGCAGTCACGGTCAAGCCCGATAGATTGGCGTCGTTTGAGGGTGCGAGTCGGTTGATCGTGATGCGGTAGATCCTGGAAACTTGATTCGGTGCGGTCACGGTGACCGAGACGGTCTTGCTGCTTCCGGGTCCATCGAGCGGAATGGTCGCTTGCCCAC
>JACRQB010000035.1 GCA_016222925.1 Nitrospirota bacterium
CGACCGGCAACAAGGTCGATTCGTTCCACGTCGCGTTGCAGCTGCAGTACTAAGCAGCTCGCGTGACGTAGAAGGTCCGTGCTCAAGAAAGAGCCGGAATCCACGCTGTGGGTTCCGGCTCTTTCTTTTTGTCCTCCTTAGGGAACAGTTCCCTGGTGACACAGTGGAATCAGTCTGTGGCTGTTAGTGGGCGAGTAGAAAGATGTGGAGAGTTACACGAGCACAAGGCCTGCGTCGCGGGTCTTTTCCCATGACGGGGAGGCCAGGAAGACGTTGAATGTCGATTCTGTCCCAGGAAACCGTTGGCAAGCCTCCCGCATATGCGGATAGGTCTGACATGCCTGCTGGGGTGTGGCGTCTCTAATCAATTGCTCCAACCATCGAGCTTCAGGTTTCGGGAGGGTGATGATGTGATTTTCTCCGGCACAGGTCAGGGTGAGGCTTGATCGTTTTCCTGTTGGTTCACAGGTCACGGCTCCACCAAGCCAGACCACACGCCGTTCCAAGTCTGAATGGTCATCACTCGTCCGTTTCTTGAGCAAGCGGCTGAGCCAGGAGGAAGATACCTGAGGGCGAGGGACTTTATCCTCGAACCACTGACGGACATTGAGATTGAGTCCACGTCGTTCGAGATAGTTCAAGAGCGATCGTCGGAGCCCTTCACCAAGCCAGGCCGGTGTTTCTGCGCAGTCGTCGTGATGCAGAAGGTCATTCTCTGCGAAGCCTCGAAATTCAGGCCCGAGAATGCGCAACCCATGGGCAGAGGGAGCCAGCCCTACTGGGCTGTGGGCCGTGACCGTAAAGCGGTGCCAAAAGGCTGATTGAAGGAGATCTGCTGCAACAAGCTGGCGGACTCGTTCGAGTGAATCGACGGTTTCCTGAATCGTCTCCGATGGACACCCATACATGAGATAGGCGTGGATCAGGATACCTGCATCTTTGAACCCGGCGGCGACCAACGCAGTCTGATCGACGGTGATGCCCTTCTTCATGTTGTCTAATAATCGGTCTGATGCGGCTTCGAGTCCTGCTGTGACGGCAATGCAGCCAGAGGCGGAGAGAAGGCGGCACAGGTCCGGTGAAAAGGCGGTTTCGAATCGGATATTGCCCCACCAGGTAATAGAAATCCGTCGTTCCAGGAGGGCGAGCGCCAATGCCTTCAGTGCGGCAGGTGGAGCGGCCTCGTCTACAAAGTGAAACCCTGTTCGTCCCGTCTCGGCGACGAGTTGTTCAATCTGCTGGATGAGCCGCTCGGTCGGTGTCATTTCATAGCGACTAATGTAGTTCAGTCCCACATCACAGAACGTGCATTGCTTCCAATAGCAGCCGTGTGCCACGGTCAGTTTATTCCAATGGCCTTCCGACCAGAGACGATGCATGGGGTTGGTGCTGTCCAGAATGGTCAGGTAGCGATCCAGTGTCAGGCCTCGATAGGTTGGACAGCCGATATCGTTCATCGTGAAGTCGCCTGATGAGGGATTATCCGCATAGACCACATGATCGTTGTGGCGATACATCGTGCGGCACAGCGATTGGCGAGGACGCACGCCGGACAGATGTTCAATTAAGGAGAGGAGCGGACGCTCACCGTTGTCGAGGGTAATAAAGTCGACATAGTCGAACACTCGTGGGTCGGTAACTCGGCGCAATTCTGTGTTCACATAGCCGCCGCCGATGGCCACCGGCAAATCAGGACGGTACTGCTTGAGAGCCTTTGCAATGAGAAATGCCCCATAGAGATTACCTGGAAACGGTATGGAGAGACCGATTAGCGAGGGGTTGACCCGGTTGACGTGTTCCCAGAATACATCTAGCAGCCATTCATCCGTCACACTCGGTGGTTCCGCCAAAGCAGCGGCGATGTGATCAAACGATGAGGCGCTGCGCCCGATCTGCTCGGCATATCGGCTCAAGGCGAAGTGCGGTGTAATCGTGGCTTGCACCAAATCGGCGAGATCTTCGAGGAAGAACGTCGCCCATTGTTTGGCTCTATCCTCCACTGACACCGCGCGCGCGAATTTCTTACGCCCTCGGAATCGTGGGCCCTGAGGTAATACTCTGGGTTGAATCAAGTGCGAAGCAAGGTCGGGGAGTTTGCCCTGTAAGAAAGCGACGACCGGTCCGATCATGTCCACGTAGGCGTGTTCGGCTCTCATCATGCCGATGGCTTCCCTGGGAAGGGAGGGTTCCTGGTCGTGCAGTTGCCGGAAGATATGTCGTAGTCCATCGGGACTGAAGAGGCGCAGCACCATCTCGATGCCGAGATCCGCCTGCTCAACGGCAATATTGCGAAGGTTTGCTTCAAAGCTCCGTTGAGCCAGGATCTGCTGCACCGCTTCCTCACCAAGCTCAACATTCGAGAGCTCGACTCTGGATTGATTCCCACCGCTGTCGCGAAGAACCGTTGGGCCGGAGGAGTCATCTTTCTTGACCACAGGGAGGACCCCACCGTTAGGAATTTCGACGAACTCCGTTTGGGATTTCTTAAACCCGTCCGTATTGATGTTGGCGACATTATGGGCAACGACCTCGATCTGTTTGCCGAAGGCAGCCAGGCCTGAGAATGCGGTGTGTATGGCGGATATCATAGACACCTCCGTTGGATGATCTAGTACGCCTTGTCGAGAGTCTTATCGGTTTGTTCAGGAAGAACTTAAGCTACGGAGTGGTCTGTGTATCAACCGCTATCAACCGACTGCATCCCATACCGTACTCCAGGAATCGTGCCTATCCATACTACAGACGGATTCCCGTTCAACCGATAGATTGGAGAGCTAAAACAATCCAGACTCTCGCATCATGTCTACCTTTAATCCCTCAACTTCTGATTCCCGATCCAATACCCAGAAATCACGTTTGCTAGTAGGAGAGGAGACGAGCCTGATCCTGGAAGCGGTTCCGGAGGCCATCTTTTTCTTGGATCACGACAATCGCATACTGTTGCTGAATCCTGTGGCCCAGCAACTTGTCGGGCAAATACGCGATGTAATTGGGCTGGGGTTTCACGACCTTATTGGATGCTTCATGCCTGGCGAGAGTGAGACGGCCCAGTGCCCATTCACTCGGATGGTGGACACGGGCGAGCTTGTCGTGATCCCTTCCCACTTTTGGGATCGAGAGGATGGGACTCAGTTTGAGCTCTCGCTCGCGTTCTGGCCCAGAACCCAACAGGGCGTACTAGTCGGTGGCATGGTCGTGGTCCGTGATCTGACCGATGCCATGGAGATTCAGAGAGATGTGCAACGCGCCGCACGGCTGGCTGAGGATGCGCCGAATCCTATTGTGGAGTTTGATGCGACGGGTGCCATGCTGTATGCCAACACCGGCTTGCTCAATGTAATGGCTCAATGCGGGCTACTCGAAGCCGGGATCGAAGTGATGTTTCCGGCTGTTCTACCGGCCATGTTGCAGGAATGTCTCACGACCAATTCCACTCTAATGCGGGTTGAACATGTCGTGGCTGATCGGGTTATTGCTTGGTCGCTCTGTCCCTTGGAGGAATTGAAACTCGTTCGTGCATATGGGCTTGACATCACGTCCGATGTGGCCTTGCGTCGAGCGAAAGAAGCAGCTGAAGAGTCGACGCGGGCAAAGGGCATCTTTCTCGCCACCATGAGCCATGAACTTCGGACTCCGATGAACGGGGTACTGGGGTGCACGCAGCTCCTTAAAGATACATCGTTGACCGACCAGCAGCGGGAACTCATCGAGACGATGCATCGCTCCGCGGATGCGTTACTGACGTTGGTGAACGACATTCTCGATTTTTCAAAAATTGAAGCCGGCAAGATGACGTTGGAAGTGGCCGATGTGAATCTGCGGGCACTGATCTGTGACGTGACGACATTAACGGAGGGGTTGGCTTCCCTAAAAGGTCTCACCGTTTCAGTGCAGATTGATCCTGACGTGCCAGAAGAGTTCCGAGGGGATCCGATCAGGCTGAGACAGATCCTCTTCAATCTCGTCGGGAATGCGATCAAATTCACTGAACGAGGACGGGTGACGGTCACTGTGTCCTTGAAACAGGAACGGACGGAGGGATCGGACTCGGTCGTTCTGCAGTGGCGCATTCAAGATACCGGTATTGGAATGACTCCAGAACAGCAATCGCGCCTCTTTCAGGCCTATACACAAGCCGACGCATCGACTACAAGGAAATTTGGTGGAACCGGACTTGGCCTCATGATTTGTCATCAGCTTGTCCAGCTGATGGGCGGTGCCATTACGGTGGAGAGCTCGATTGGCCAGGGCAGTACATTCGCCTACACTACTAATCTGTTACCCGCGATACATCGGGATGCCTCCGCATCTTCTTTGGGAGCGGACCAACGCACGCTGGGAGAACAGGCTGGATCTCTGCGGGTACTGGTTGCGGATGATAATGAGATCAATCAAGTGGTGGCCTGTAAATTTTTGCAGAAACTCGGTTGTCATGTCGAAATTGCTCGCACGGGCCGTGAAGCGGTGGAAGCGATCACTCGAACAGTGTATGACGTTGTCTTGATGGATTGTGAGATGCCGGAGATGGATGGGTATGAAGCCACGCGAGAAGTTCGTCGTCGCGAAGAAGGGACACCGAGCCATCTGCCCATCATGGCCCTCACCGGTCATGCCTCCGATGAAGATGCCCGGAAGTGTCACCAAGCTGGGATGGATAAAGTCATGACGAAGCCGTTGACGTTGCCGATACTTCGTGCGAGTCTTCGAGAGCTGTTACAACAAGCCAATTCTTAATTCTATCAAACATCGAGGAGCGGTTGAGGCTGATTGCCGTCTGAACGTTTTGATTCATCGGAACTTTCCTACGCTCTAGAGCGGTACATATAGGGGTAGACTCTATCTAGCCACTTCGGTACAGTGGCGTCATGAATCCCACTCCTGCATCCGATCGATTTCTGCTCTATAGCGATTTTAATTGTCCCTTCTGTTATGCACTGCATGAACGGCTGCATGAGATGGGTGTGGTTGGCCGGTGCGAATGGCGTGGGGTTCAGCATGCGCCACAGTTGCCCCGTCCCATGAAACCGTGGGACGGCTCGTTAGGAGCGGAATTGCGGCACGAAGTTGCGATGGTGCAGCGATTGGCACCGGGGTTGCCAATCGCATTGCCTCCTGGGAAGCCCAATACCCTGCCGGCGATTGAACAAGCGGTTGCGCTCTTGCGAAAGGATCTACGGTACGGGATGGACTTTGTTCAGCGAACCTACCGTGCCTTTTGGTGCGAGGGTCGAGATATTTCCGATCCGCTTGTGTTGAAACAGTTGGCGGGAGAATATTTCACTGAAGATGTTGATGGGGAGAACCAGGTCGTTGCGCAGAAATGGGAAACAGCTTGGCATGCAACGGGTCAAAATGGAGTTCCTCTCCTCGTGTCTCCGGACGGGGATTTGCTCGTTGGTTGTGTCCCTCAGGAACAGGTTCGACAGTTCTTCACGTAACAGCTTTGATGATACCGCGGGATTTTTTAAAAGCTGTGGTGTCTCTCCGGAACTTCTCCACTTCAGACTTTTGCTGATCCAATTTCTTGGCATAGCAGGCAACAAAGAGATCAGTCGTCCTTTTGAGTGCGCTCAAGTAAGCATCAAGCTGAGAGCCGACTGGTCTGTTATGGATACTCCGGCCGATCGGTTTCTGAATGAGTGGGCTGCCTGCTCTTGGTCATGCCATTACAGGCTGGTCACGATGAAGGCAGCTCCGACTCCCAGGGCAAATAACAGTACAAACGATAACAGTCCCACGATATACGTCATTACGCCCTCCAGGTTGAAGGCTTATGTGGACCAAATGTTACGTAAGGAGATGTGGCATCATCCGTACCAATAGACATCAACTAAATCTTCTAATGAAATCAGTTTGTTAGCTCGATACGCGGAGTGCAAGTGTTTTCACCCGTGAAGGCTGCAGAGAACGATGGGATCATCTAATTTTCCATGAGACTGACACAACATTAAGAATATCAACCAGTTGTATGTGTGAAACCGTAGCGTAGGGTTTGGAGAACAGCGGTGCTCCTTCCTTGCACAGCGAGATTTCTGCAATGAGCTGAAGATCACTGGCAATCAGAGGCGATCAGGGAACGTCAATTCGGCAATCGCAGACTTATCCAGATCACCTTTTCCCAGTTCGATTAATCGTCGATATTGGCTCAGTGTTGCCTGTGCGAGTGGTAGTGAGAGGCCGGCTCCCTTGGCCAAGTTGAGCGCAATGGCCGAGTCTTTCGCGGCGTGGGCTGCTGAAAAGTAACAGTCGTGCGCACGGAGCTGCATATCTTCTCCATCTGTCTCCAGTACTCGCGAGGCAGCTCCGGTCTGACTGAACACCTCACGCAGGAGAGTCAGATCGATTCCCAGCGCCTTCCCCAGTCCTAACCCTTCTGCCAAGGCGGCGGTATTGCTGTTCATCACCATGTTTACGAGCGCTTTAACTGTTGCCGCTTCTCCAGCGGGGCCGATATATCGTACTATCGTACCGAGGCTGTCCAGCACCGGGCGAGCCCCGTTGAATACTCTCTGCTTGCCTCCACACATGAGATACAAAGTGCCCTGCCGAGCCTGCCATGTGAGCACATCCTTTCCGGAGGCCTACGATCAAAGATGGGATCGCTAGCCCACATTAGTCATGACGATTCGTGATGAAACCGCCCAGATGCCAGGCGAGACGGGCACGCGGAGCCATGAGGGGCCAAGGCATACTTTGAAACAGTATGTCGAGGTCATGAAGGGCGAGCCTGCTCGCTTGGCCGCGCGAAACTCCCGGCCAAGCTAATCGCAGCGGCGTATCGGCGGTTGCAGTAGAAACGTTCATGAATAATGTGGGCTAAAGTTGACGGTCTTCCGTCGGTTCAGAACGAACTTTGGTCCATCGGAGGTTGGTCTTCCCATCGGTCGTGGTAAATCCTCGGTCATGGAAGGCGATGACGCTGACCCGTTGGTGGTGCTTTTGAATCGGTTGGAGTTGTGGGATGCCGTCTTTGGTGTGCACGGTCCCGTGGAGCGTATTGATAATCAACAGATCGGTCGCGGCGGAGGGTTTGATGAGCCACACGAAGGCAGCGGAACCTCCAGCATAGGTGCCGGATCCTTCCCATTGACCGACGAGATCAGAATCAACGGTCTTGAGTTGAAAGACGGGTACGCTCGTGGCATCGCGCCGGAGTTTCCAGAGCTCGGCTGGAATACGCGCGGGGTTTTGATCGATCGAGAGTCTTGTCCACGTGGCCTGAACACTGCCGGTACTAGCGAACGATTTGGACGTCGCCTTGCGGTAGGTCCCTTTCCATCCAAGGCCCTTGAACGTGTTGGCTCGCTCGAGTGACCACAGACCTGCTTCAGCGTTCAAAATTCCGTCAAACTGCATCATGGATGAGAGTGACCACGTGAGATTGGGTTGAATGATGAGAAGCATGTCGTGCTGGGTCGTCCCCTGTGTGAGATGCGTATGCCAGGTTCCGACCAGGCTCGTCGGATCAAACGACGTCGCTTTCTTTGGTCCGACCTGTGCACCTGACGGGGCAGGAAGCGATTGTGTGAGCGTGACGGGGGCCGGGGGAGCGACGGTCTCAGTGTGGGTTCCACGGCCAGGCATGGAGGGTGGGGCGGAGGGAGGAAGTGTTGCCGTCAAGGATGCTCCGTATCGGGTTGGAATAAGATGGCTGTCACGGCGCAGACGTTCTTTATTGAACCATACCCGCCGGTCCGCACCAGGTGTTGTGTCAAGCTGGACCGTGACGGCATTTCCCGCATTCTGATGGGCTTTGAAGATACAGGTTTTTGGATCAGCCAGAGTCCCTTCCTGAATCGGTTCTCCAAGCACCCGTTCCACGTCTGCAACGGTTATCAGGGAACAGGGGGATGTTTTCGAGCTGAACAGGCTGGATGACTCACTGCACGAAAGAAGCAGCGAAGCCAGCCCAAGAAATGTGTACGGTAGTATGCGGGAGAGCATTGACACGTTGCCTTGATGATTCGAGGTTCTGGATTGTACCGTGAATGAACGGCGGAGTGCCAGTGGGGATCGAGCCACGGCAGGCTGTGCGCTGTGGTGGGCGGGAACCCCTTTGAGCGAGAGGAAGATCGTAACGAGTCGTGCCGATTCAGCCGGCCACGAATTTCAACGCTACACCGTTGATGCAGTACCGAAGGCCGGTGGGCCTCGGCCCATCCTTAAACACATGGCCCTGGTGGCCCTCACATCGCGCGCAATGGGCCTCCGTTCTGGACATGAAGAATTTGGAATCGGTGTGAGTCTCGATCACGCGTGGATCGATCGGCTGCCAGAAGCTGGGCCAGCCGGTACGGCTGTCGAACTTGTGCTCGGATGAGAAGAGCGGCAAATCGCACCCGGCGCAATAATAGATCCCTGACTCATGGTTGTCATGCAGTGGGTTGACGAATGCTCTCTCTGTATCTTCATGCCGCAAGACACGATAGGCGGCGGGGGATAGTTGTTTCTTCCATTCCTCATCGGTCTTTGTGATTTTCACAATGGGATCGATTTGAATAGTAGGTGGCATCGGGGCTCTCCTTCATTGATGGTGCGTTGCTTCTCAGTCGAACGGCGCGCCGAAGTCTTACAGGATAAAATGGTACGATTTGGAAATCCGGAATGCAAGGGTTCAAGGGGCGGTCTGGTATGGTCTTTGGCGTTCAAACCGGTGAAGGTCAGGAATCAGCATCCAGCGTGCTCTTATCCTTACGGAACTGTCGTCCGCGCCTTGAAAGGATGCCGGTGTTGTCCGGTCAATCATGTGCAGAAATCTTCCGAAGGAGTTTCCACATTTTCCAGAGCGATGGGTTCGGCTCAGTCAGTTCAGGTTGTGCAAGGTTGATGTGAACGTCATACAGGCGAGTGTTCAGATTCTCCACTTGGGTCACGGGATACCAATATTCGTACGGCTGCTCCCAACGATCACGGCAGACTAATCTCAAATAGCACCGGCTGAGTGGTTTCACGCGGATCGGTGTGGCCGCTCCCAGCACGATGGGGATCGAGTGTTTGTGATACCGAGGCCCATGAGGATACAGGGCTTTGACGGAAAAACTGCCCTCCCATCCGCTGAGCTGAAGCACGCAATCGTATGCGACTCCTTGCCCGACGTTCTCCAAATCAGGTGTCAGGGTGACGACATCTTCGGCGTGGAACGCCGAGAGGTTGGTGATGCGCAGAGCGGGCTGCTCAGCCTGGAAATCATTCCTGAGTCGATCAACGAATCCACGCCAAAAGAATATCCCCGCTCCCGTGCAGAGGATGAAAGTCAGAAGGCCGATGAGTAACGACCAGTCCATGGTTTGCGTGTCCGGTTGAGTCAGTGCGAGGTCGAAAAATTGAAAACCTACGTGGTGGAGAGGCGAGTGTCAACTGGACAGTCTACGTGCATAACGGCCGTTACATGGACGAGCTGCGTTTCGCTCGGATAAAGTCTGAAACGGGAAAGCCAAGTTGCTGAGCTTTCCGGACCACGCGTTGGTAGGTCGCTTCGTCGAGATGGGGGCTGCGGGATAGCATCCAGAGATAGCGGCGGTCCGGTGTGCCGACAAGAGCCGTCTGATAATCCGGATCGAGATCGAGGATCCAATAGTTACCGTCTCTGGACGGGCCGACAAGCCGCGCAAAGAAATTGTCGAACGTGAC
>JACRQB010000286.1 GCA_016222925.1 Nitrospirota bacterium
CCAGGTAGGTCGTCGCATTCCTTACCTGCTGCGCTTACATCCGGCGCGTGCTGCTTCGGAGATTCAGGCATTGCTTGATGCCGCTGAATTTCCAATGATGACCTGGGCCCAGCTGCGTGATCTGCACCTGGCCGGTATGGAGATTGGTGACCACAGCTACTCGCATCCGTTTCTTACCGAGATGACAGACCTGGAGGTGACATCGGAACTCGACAAGTCGCGGGTGATGCTGGAGTCGGAGGTAGGTCGACCGGTCAGGAGCTTGTGCTATCCCTACGGTGCCTATAGCTCACGAGTTGCTCAAGTCGTCCGGCACACCGGATATACAAGCGCTTGTACTACGGAATTTGGCCTGACCAACCTCTACTCATCCGACCGATACGCAATGCATCGACTTCTGATGTCCGATCGGGATTCGTTGGCTCGTTTTCGGGTACTGATGAGCGGTGTGGGGAGACGGATGCTTGAACTCAAGCCTTGGGTGAAACGAATGTTGGGACCAGTCAGATCGCTTGCGAAGCTCAGAACTATGCGAGCGACAGGGACAGCCTGATGGCGAATTCTTCCAACATGCCGGCAATATCTGTCAGCTCGGTGCCCCGACGCCTGGATCGCGTAGTGGCCCGGATCTGCTTTCTCGTCATTGGGATTGCACTCGGAACGGGGTTTGTCCTGGCAGCACAATCGCTGGAGCCGCTGAAGGCGCTCATTGCGGTAATTGGAATAGCGGTGGTGGGAGTTATTCTCGTGAAGCCGGAGATAGGGTTTGTGCTCATGGTCGCGAGTATCCCATTGGAACGGCTCGGTCGGCTGTCTTCTGGAGATTCCGTCGTTAACTTTTCTGTTGCGAAAATCCTTGGCATTGTGACCTTGGTCGGCTGGTTTTTCCGCGTCTGTCTCCGAAAGGAGCGGATTCGCTTTCCCCGTGAGCTCTGGCCACTCCTCATCTTTATCGCAGTCGGGGCGTATTCCCTCACATACACGACAGACCTTGATGCCACTCAGCGCAGTCTGCTGCAGTTTATCACGACCGTCTTTTTCGTTTTCATCACGGTGAACCTGGTTCGCACACGTGCGGTCTTGACTACCTCGATCGTTGCGCTCCTGCTTGTGACGATGGGCGTGGGACTCGGAGCCATTGGAATGAGAGTGATCCCCGGATTTCAAGTGGACCATGACGACATGGATTCGGTTGGAGTGCTGGAGGACGACGCCGAAGATCGGCGTGTCGGAACTGTGCAAAGCAGCCAGGGACTTACGGTTCACCCGGGCTTTTACGCATTTTCTCTGCTCATCGCCATTCCTCTCTATTTCTATGCGTTTCAGGCGGCACGCAAGACCGCATGGCGGCTGTGTTGGGCTACAGCGGGAGTTCTGGCTTTCGTCAATCTTCTACTGACGTACAGGCGCACAGGAGTCCTCGCACTGGTCGCCATCCTCGGCTATCTGCTTCTGAAGCGGGCCATCACCTGTTCGCCGGGTACACTCGCATGGTTTGTGGTACCGGCCTTCTGCGGTCTGCTTCTGGCTCCGAACAGCCTGTGGGAACGGATGTTTTCGGCTTCAGCCTACGATCCCAATGAAGCGCATAATGTGGAGTCCCGTCTGCGTATGTGGGAAGGGGCTTGGATACTCATTCAAGAGCGATGGACGACAGGGGTGGGCCTCGGGAATCATTCGGAACTGCAACGCTATAATGGACTTCATGACATCATTGCAGAGGCAGGCGCACACAATGGTTATCTTCAAATGATAGTTGAGCTTGGAGTCGGCGGGTTCTTGGTATTTGGATTCATCATGCTGATCTTGTGGAGGGTATTGTCGAAGGCCGAAGATCGATGGTCAACTGCATCGGATACAGCATTGTCCAAACTTCCAGTGTTTCTCAAAGCTAGTTTCTTGGCATTTCCGTTGACGGCTCTGACGGGCATTGAGTTCATCATGCCCATGCGTGACTGGTGGTATGTCTGTGGTCTTGGCATCGTGTTGACAAGTCTGACGAACCGGCACATGTCGGATGAGTCGAAGAACCAGTTAGGGGAGAGGTAGATGATGTGTTGGCTATGTTGTTCACTCAATCGTGTGAGGCTCCCACATGCCGTTCGTTGTCTCCTAAAGGGAGGACTCTGCCGATGACGCTGGTGGTCGAGCCCTCTTCTCAGCCCTCGGAGACAGGGCACGCTCGTTCTGTTTTGCAGCAACGCGACGAACGACGTGTGCTTCATATTAAGACACTGTGGATGAAAGCCGGCGGCATTGAACAACAGATTCTTGGGATCATACAGCGATCTTCTGATGTCCGGACGATCCATCATGTGGCCCAGCTGGTTTCGAACGTGCCAAGTCGCTACGGACTGGACCTAGTTCAGAGCGATGTTCTTACGAAGATTTCGGTGGGCAAAGATCGTCTATACCCAGTCGTGTGGGATCGAATGGGTCTCTTAATGCCGACGTTGCGAGAGCTCGCGAGGCTGATTGCGCGCCACAACATTGACCTCTTGCATGTTCATGATAATCGCGCAAATTTTCTGGGGGCGATTCTAGCACGGTGGTGCAACCTTCCACTGGTTGCCAGTCTCTATGGACATGTGCGTACTTCTTGGAAATTACGAGTCTTGGCTTGGCTGGACCATCAGCTTCTCAGATCAGCCGATCATATCATTGCCAGTTCGCCTTCCATGACGCCCTGGATTCCAACCGCGTGTGCATCTCGCGTCACAATAATTCTCAATGCCATTGAGACAACGCCGTTTCGGATGTCTTTCAAAGAGCGAACGGAACTGATACGTCAGCTTGGTCTTGATAGCCAAAGACCCATCGTGAGTCTTGTCGGGCGGCTCAGCGAAGAGAAAGGACATCGGGTACTTCTAGCGGCAGTGCCGATCGTGCTCCGCTGTTTCCCATTGACTCAGTTTTTATTTGTGGGAGACGGACCATTGCGAAGGGTTCTCGAACAGCAGGTTGAGCAAGCGGGTCTTGCCTCCTCGGTCAGACTGGTCGGTTTCGTGGACAATGTACGTGCGGTGATGTCTTTAGCGGATGTGGGGGTACAACCATCGCTAACCGAAAGTCTTCCATTAACCATTCTCGAAGCCATGGTGCAAGGAAAAGCCATTGTGGCTACGGATGTGGGTAGTATTCGAGAGGCGGTGGTAGAGGGGGTGACGGGCCTGCTGGTCCCACCACATGATTCAGCAGCCCTTGCGCAAGCCATTATTGCCATGCTGGAGGATGCTCCTCGACGGAGTGCAATGGGTGAGCGTGGGGCACGACTGGTTCAGGAGCGGTTTTCAATTGCAACGAGGGTGTCGCAAGTTCATGAAGTGTATCAACAAGTCTTTGATAGTCGACATCCATCTCGAACGACGGAATGGTTGGGGCAGCCATGACTGCAACGATTGCCATCAGTGCTGAGTGGCTGGGAACGAACGCCGGGGGGCCTGAGGTCTACACCTCCAATCTGGCCAAAGGACTCGCCAAGTCCGGCGGACCGTATCGGTATCGACTTCTTTTGAGCGAGAGGAGCCAGCTTCCGCTTTACTCGGAGGCGGGTTCACAACTCGTTGCCCAGTTGATGTTTGGTCGTTCACGGTGGCTTGTGATTCCTTTTTCCCAGCCATGGGAACTGATGCGGAGGCCCGTCGATCTATTTCATGCGACCTTTGTGGCCCCTCCTATTTGTCCGACTCCATTCGTCCTGACCGTCTGTGAACTGGGTTTTGAAAAGTTTCCGAATCTTTATCCTCCGCTCATGACCAAACGCTTATCGCTTCTCACTCGATCGGGAGCCAGACGAGCCAAACGTATTCTGAGCATATCAGAGTACACGAAGCGCGATCTTGTTGAGTGTTATGGGATCGATCCGGCCAAGATTGACGTGATCTACTGGGGCGTATCCGATCGTTTCGTGCCAATTTTGGATCGTCACCTGATCGAGACCGTACGAAACAAATATGAGCTTCCTGTCGAATACATTTTATATGTAGGGAAGGTGGAGGCACGGAAGAACATCTCTCGATTGATCCAGGCATACCATTTTCTCAAGCAACAATCGGATGTCCGCCACAAGCTTGTAGTGGCCGGCAAATGGTCGTACCTTAATGCGGACGTCACGGAGACCGTGGATAAGCTCCAGCTGCATGACGATGTGATCTTTCTTCCGGAATTCGACCGGTTGGACCTTCCCGTTATTTATAACGGAGCAAGTGTCTTCGTATTTCCCTCACTTCTCGAGGCCTTTGGGATTCCACCCATTGAAGCCATGGCTTGCGGTATCCCGGTTGTCGTAAGCCAGCTGACGGCGATTCCAGAGATTGTGGGTGAGGCTGGAGTGTACGTGGACCCATTGGACCCTAAATCCATTGCGGATGGGTTGCATAGGGCGCTCACCGACCAATCGCTTCGTACGCAGCTCATCGAAAAAGGATTCGCACGAGCGCGGCAATTCACGTGGGAATCAACCGTACGCCAGACACTTGCGGCATATGAGACGGTGCTTGAACGCTAAGCGCTTGTGCAAGGAGAGACGACGATGCATCCCTCCGAGAATCCCCAACTGGCGATTGTGATTGTGAACTACAACACGCGAGAGGATTTGAGAACATGCCTTTCGAGTCTTGCTGCGTCCCCGGTTGAAACGGCACACGAAATCATCGTCGTTGACAATGCATCGACTGACAGCACCGTCGACATGATCCGCGAAACGTTTCCTACTGTGCGAGTGATCATCAATCAAAAGAATGTCGGACTCGTGAAGGGCTACAACCAAGCGTGTCGGACGACCAAGGCGCCGTATGTTCTCCTGCTGGATAGCGACACCATCGTCCATGAGCATGCGGTAGCGCGGCTGTATCGATTCCTCCTTAACCACCCTACAGTCGGCATTGTTGCTCCTCAGTTACTCAATGTCGACGGTACCAACCAGCTCACCGCACGCAATCTCCCCTCTGCCATGAACGGGCTGTTTGGACGTCAGACTCTTCTGACGCAGTGGTTCCCCAATAACCCTTGGAGTCGTCACTATCTTCGTCGCCAAGACACTGTTCGTGAAACCGCCTACGATGTCGAGTGGATTTCTTTTGCATGTGGGATGTTCCGTGGTGACCTTCTTTCAAAGGTTGGGTACTTTGATGAAGACTATTTTGTCTATTGGATCGATGCCGATTGGTGCCGCCGTGTTCTCAAAGCGGGTTTCCGAGTTTCGTGTGTTCCCACAGCTCGTGTGACTCATGTCGAAAAGAATAAAAAAGGACGGCGAAAGCGTCCGCGCGCAATCATAGATTTCCATCGTGGCGCGTATCTCTATTTTCGAAAGCATCATACATCTTCGAAATGGTCACCGTTGGGATGGGCAGCGATGTGCGGACTCAGTCTTCGTGCTGGCCTACATCTGGCTCTTAATCATTTCAAACGCTGAGGGTGGCTCGCAGATGAGTTTGAACGTGCCGGAACAAATGGAGCATGACCCATCTAGTAAGAGCGGGATAAGGCCTTCAAAGGAAGGCGAGTTCATGATCGTTCCGTCGCTTGATCCTGGCGAACTTGATGAAATCGGCTTGATTCGTGCCATTGCCGACCATTCTTCTGATAGCGTTCGCTCAAAGGTCAGGCTGCAAGCACTTACTGCGGAACTCATTTGTAAAAAACAAAGTCGCGGCGCGTTTCAGGGTGACCCTTCCGTCGAGGTTTATCGTCACCTTCCTCTTTCTGCGTCCATAGCCAATAAGGTGCGGGACCGCACAATTTTGGTTACTGGGGGAGTGGGCTGTATCGGGAAGGCATTGGTCCGGCGGTTGCTTGAGTACGGGCCTCGCCGCGTGGTCCTAATCAACCGATCGCCTGCGGCCAGTGAGGTGCCGGCCCATCCCGTCGTCCGCACCGTTCATGTCGATATTCGAGATCGCGACTCGTTGGCCGCCGTCTTCGCGCGATACAGACCGGACGCTGTGTACCATTTGGCAGCACAGCGTCTACCGAGCCTCGGTGAAATCCAGATCACCGACACAATTGCAACCAATGTCTTCGGAACGCGGAACATCGTCGACCTCAGCCGAGAATTTGGGGTTCGGCAATGCCTTGTGGTTTCTACCGCCAAGGCCGTCAATTACTTTCCATCACAAGTCTACAATCAAACCAAGAAACTTGAGGAATGGGTGGTGCTCGCAGCTCCTGTTCACAATGGGCCGGCTTATGGAGTGATTCGCTTGACTCATGTGCTCAATAACAGTTGGCTGCTCCACAAGATGAGAGAGGGAATGGCAAAGGGGCTTGTTGCGCTCCAAGCTCCTGACATCAGTTTTTATGCTCAACATGTGGAAGAAGCCACGGATCTTCTTCTTAATGCGCTGCCCTTGGTTGAGGTCGGCCGTGCGAGAATTTTCTCGTCCGCAGACCTTGGTTGGCCGATCAATCTCTTGGACCTGGCACTCTACAGCATTTACGAGTCGGGGAGTGGGGCAGGCATCTACTTCACCGGAGCACAACCGGGATACGAAGATCACATTTTCCGAGGGGTGCTCGACTGGAGGGCACCGACCAGTTGCATGCCACATGCCTTGCACAACGCATTAGAATGCCGCATTGATGACCCCTGTATGATCGCCTCTGGCATTGCAGCATCTCACGCGCCCTCTTGTGAGGCCGGACTCCTTACTGCAGTGCTCGACCAACTCCAGGGAGAGGTGGCGAGAATCCACATTGGGTCAAGCCAGCTGCGGGGATCCCTTCGATATGCGGTTCATCGAGTGGCTCTGCATGTGTTCTCAAAATCCAGCCCGGAACTTTTGCTGAACATTGCACGATGGGGCGCCTCACCTGCAGTCCTGCGCCTGACCGGTACCGGTGTCACACACCATTGTGACACTCTCATTCCGCTGATGCAGGGCTTGTTGCCGATGGTCACTCCTGAACTTCTCCTTCAGTCCGGTTGGCACGCTAACGAATGGGAAGCATTTCTTGATGCGGTGAGCGAGATCCCGGAACTCAAAGAGCTGGTTACAGAATGGAGATCTCGCCGGTTGGTCATCGCGCAATATCCAGGGGAGTGATCGGCTGATGGTTTACAGTCCGCTGCGATCGATGAATATGCTTCAGCCGATGGATACTGCTGGCCCGATGGCTGCAGGATACCCCATAAACCTGCCGGTACTTTCTTTACCGAAACACTGTTCAGGAATTTGAATCGCGCGAGATGAAATTCGCTTGATTGCAGCATTGTGTCGCAATCTGCAGGTGAGCACCACTCATCATGAAAGATGCCATCGTGGAAGATGTAGAGGCTAATCAGCAGTCTGGAAAGGCTCGCGGTGTGTTTTTCTTGGCAACATTCATGGTGGGGCTGGCACTGATGGAGCTTGTTGCGTTCTGCGCCGTTGAGTTTGTCCTTCTCCCACGCGCACCGGCATTTTTCTTCCATCAGCCTCGGATTATCGAGTCGGAGCTTCAGCATTACTTAGAGGTGCATGATCCGCTTGTTGGATGGCCTGCTTTGGCTGAGAAGGTCATTTCCCGTCCGATTCCAGCGTTTCCTGAGGAGGGTGGTGAATGCATCTCGCTGTACGGAGACTCCTTTACGTTCGGTGACGAGGTGGAGGATGCTGAAGCATGGAGCAATGTACTTTCGACTCAACTCGGGTGTCGAGTGGCTAATTATGGGGTTGGCGGCTACGGAACGGATCAGGCCTTTCTTCGTTATTCTAAGAACGGCAAAGACCGATCCCGTTTGGTCATACTCGGAATTTTCCCTGAAAATCTCATTCGGAACGTCAACCAATACCGATATTTTCTGGACGGCGTGACCGTTTTTTCTCTCAAGCCTCGCTTTATTTTCGACGGTGATCGACTCAAGTTAGTCAACATCCCGATACAGACTGCCGAGGAGTTTCACTTTGCGACAAACCATCCGGTTTCGGCGTTCCCGTATGAGGTGTTCTTGCCGGACTCTTGGAATGGTCCCGTAACGCCGTCTTTTCCTTATCTCGGGGTGATCACGCGACTTCTGATGTCTGAACGCTTCAGAGACGGTCTGCGAGGCCATCCGAGTTGGGAATCGTTCTTCAGGGAAGATCATCCGAGCCATGCGTTACGTATCACTGTTGCGATTGCACACCAATTTAGTGATCTGTGCCGATCACGAGGACAGGAATGTCTAGTCATCATCTATCCGACAGGTCGTTCATTCAAACAGTTTAAGGAATACGACCATCTCGCCACTCGCCCGCTTGGAGAAGAGCTGGAGCGACATGCGATACCTTATCTGGACCTCCACTATGCATTCCGGAAGCGTATCGGCACCGAAGAGTTTTGTGGGCTTCTTGTCGAGTCCCCATCAGTCCGATGCATGGGACACTTTAATGCTGGGGGCAATCGGTTGGTTGCGGATATCCTCTACCAGCATCTTGTATTGCATGGGTTCAGGCAC
>JACRQB010000036.1 GCA_016222925.1 Nitrospirota bacterium
CCGACGGGTTTACGTCGACACAGACAGTGGGAACGGTTGCCGGCAGAAGATTGCCCGTCGCCACGGAGTGGAGCGTCGAGGCGACAAAGAGAGCCAGCCACACACCGGGGATCAATGCGCGCATCGCGCGTTGTGCTAGAACTGAATCCGTGATCACTCCGGGCAAGGGACCATCATCACGAATCGTTCCGGACATGCTCACCGGCACACCCTGCCGGATACAAGCGTCCATGATTCCCTGCTTGATCATTCCCGACGTGACCGCCGCCTCAATCCCACCGATGGCTCGAATTCGGTTGATGGTCCGCAAATGGTGCTCGTGACCATGTGGGACTGCGCGCCCTGCTGTGAGTCCGTAGCCGAGTGACGTGCCAAACAGATCAGCTTCCATGTCATGTGCAGCCAGCGCATTCCCACAAAACAGGATATGAATAAACCCCTGTTCGATCAGCCAGGTCAGCGCCTCTCGCCCACCGGCATGAATAATGGCTGGTCCACCGGCCAGCAAGACGTGTGAGTCGCTCTGCCTCTCTCTGTGTCGCTCTCTCATTTGACGCATCCGAGTTGCGATATCGGCGATGATATGGCCATGGGGTCGTTCAGCCGAGACCTGAGACTCCATGAATCCAAAGACGTCCCGTTCGCGTGGCCGCTGCAGGGGAGTAACACGCACCCCCTCTCGACCGACCACGATCTGATCCCCACGACGAACGTCGCCCATCGGCACGGCATGGGCGACGGAGCCCGCCTCGGTGACCGCGATCGCGAGATCCATCTCGATTCGATCCACGTCCAGCCATCGACCGTTGAGCCGGATCTGGGTGGAGAGGTGCGTCGTGGCATAAAAGTCATCGGGTAACACTCCATCGACCGGTGCCGTCTTAGTCCGGCAGTCTCTCTCCTGTTCGACCGAGGCGCCATGTGGTTGAATCGCCTTCAGGATGTCGCCCAAGAGGGTTTGTGAAGGGGCCTTGATAACGATACGAGCATGAGACGGTTCCTCCCTGGTCTTGCCGATGTGTATGTCCTCCAGGTCGAAGGTTCCTCCCATCATCAGGATGAGATCGAGCACCTTAGCGAGCACGAGAGAGTCGATGATGTGTCCTTGAAGGCACACGCGTTCTTGGTAGTGGTTCACAGCCGTCCTCACTGGATGTGACCATATATTACCACCCGCTATGGCAGGGGAAAGAAAATGAGAGGAACTAAGGATTCATGGGGGATACTTTCATCAGTTCTCGGAGTACGCTCGTGGCGTAGGCGCCGGGAGGGAGTCTGAAAGATAGGGTAAGGGCATCACCGCTGAGTGACCATTCAAGTTCAGCGAGGGGGATGCGAAGGGCTCTGCGCTCGCCACGGAATCCGCAAGCTTTGGCGGAGGCGACGAGAGTATCCTTCGTTGCTCCGGCTTCGGTGATGACGGTTTCCTCGATTTGACCAGGCTCGCCACTCGCCCAGGACACGCGCGAGCCGAAGAGGATGCCCGTCGGGCTGATCTCAAATCGATCTGCGCGCGGCTGTTCTTTCTCGGCATCTTCAACCTGAAAACAGGCACCGTTTTCAAGTTTTGTCGCCCAGTCGCCGACGAACAGACGATCAATCTGAGTGATGCGTCGAGCCAGGATCTGATTGAACAGAAACGATTGATAGGCGTTGAGATACCAGATGCGCTGGGCACGATTCATCTTTTCGCGCCGACGGGCATCATGCAGGAGCGCGGCGCCCACCTCGTAGTTATCGCCCCGCTTTCCTTGACGTTGAGGGCCAAAGTAGTTGGGCACGCCGCGTGCGCTCAGCTGTTGAAGAACGGCTGGTACGGTTTCAGCCGCGTGATCGGCGACATTGCGGATGACCAACCGGAAGTGATTGCCGGAGTGATGGCCGGTTCGTAGCCGATTACGATGGCGCCCGAGGATCTGAAGACTCAAGAGCGTGTCATCGGTCTTGAGGCCAGATACCTGTTCCGGTGTGACTCCTTGCAGCGACACCATTTGAGTGGTGACGGCTCGTGAATCTTTTAATCCTGCCACGCCGATGGCCTGAGCCTTCACGCCCAATGTAGAGGAAAGTCGGCGAACAAGATCCGGCGTGGAGAGGCCTCGCTTGGTGATCGTGATGTACAGATGTTCACCTTCCCCGCACGGCAGGTAGAGCGGCCGTTCCTCGACCTGAAAGTCTTCGGGCACGGCGCGGATGTGTCCACCGATTCCAGGCACGTTGCTGGTGAGGAAGGGGTCGATTGGTTGCGTCACAGGTATTCCTTCGTTGGACTGACCATTATCAGCGCAAATGTGTTGTCAAATCTGGCGAAACATAAGCCCATGGTATACTTTTCCCGTCCATGTGGAAACGATCAGGCCATAGACAGGTTGCGGAATGAGCCGGCGACGGACGGTGTCATGGCCTGATCGCGCGCGATCGTTCATCGGGTATTGCCTCAGCGAGCCACTCTATCGGGCATTCAGCCTCGTCCCTCATTGGGAATGGGGTTTGGCCGATCATGACGTGTCCAGCCTCACCCACGTCCATCCGCCCCTTGCTGGTCGTCGAGCCGTCCATCTTACGGATCTGCATCTGGATCGATATCATCCGAGGCATGATCGTATCGTCGACACCGTGAGAGAACTTCGCCCTGATTGGATTGTTATCACCGGGGACCTGCTCAACGTTCCCGAAGGACTCCCTCATCTCTTTCAATTCCTTGAACAGCTGCGCGCCATTGCGCCTGTGTACATGACTTTGGGCAATCACGACCATTACAGCGGTGTGCCGGTGGCACAGTACGCCGAACTCGCCGATCGGCACAAGATCACGCTGCTGGTGAACCAGAGTGCCATCGTCTCAACGGGAAAGGGAGAACTCGCGATCGTCGGCGTCGATGATCCATCGCTTCATCGTGCGGATCTTCGATGTATCCCGCCTCGCGCCGAGTCACGCTTTACGTTGCTGCTCGCCCATGCTCCCAACATTCTCGACTATGTGGAAGATCATCATGCCATTGACTTGATCCTCTGTGGACACAGTCATGGCGGGCAATGGCGGGTGCCGGGAATACCCACCTTCTGGCTTCCTCCTGGCTGTAATGGTCGCGTGGATGGGTGGCATCAATCCGGTCAGCATCGGCTGTACGTCAACCGTGGGTTAGGGTGGTCGTTCCTTCCATTTCGCTTGAACTGTCGGCCTGAAATTGCTGTGATTGATTGGGTGCAGGAATAGCCCGAGTCGCAAACCGCATGATCGTCACTCCCGCATCCGTTCCAGTGCTTCCCTCGCTCGACTTCTGACGGTTTGATCCCAATCCTGCTCCATCACGGTTTTCAACTGTTCTCGTGCTTCGGTAGCCCGTAGTCGTCCGAGCCCCAACGCGGCGCAGGAGCGTACGTAGGCATGGTCATCTTCCAGGGCTTTCACAAGCAGCGGCACTACCGACAGGTCTTGCAACGCCCCCAGATGACTGGCTGCCATGCCCCTGATGCGATGCTGTTTATCACCCAACGCTCGTTGTAGGGTCGAGGTGAACACCTCCTTCAGGGCCGGTACGGTCGGTTCTAGACCATCGAGGCGATACGCATTGACTTCAAGCAAGGTGAAGGCAATCTCACATTTCTTGTCCGACCCCAATTCTCGTTCAAACAGGGCCAGCAATCTCGTCCGTTCCTTCAATCTGGCCTGACGTCGAAATAGCGCTCTGATCAGGATGAACAGGACGGCCGCAATCACCAGGCCGATCGCGGCCATCGGCACAGTCTGATCGATGATGTAGTCCTGTGTGTCGGCCGATAACCGTTTCCAGACCCAGGCCCCAGTGACGATGAGGCCGATCAGCACGGCAAGCCAAGTCAGGTTCACTGGGTTATGGTCCTGATGATCCGACATAGGGGTAGGATCATACGAACGTGATTGAGGGGTCGTCAATAAATTGGATAGCGCTGAAACCACCGGCTTGACCGAGGTTTCCCGTTGTGACTATTCTGCGCAAACGTTAGCTTCCGGTGTGTTGCCTATGAGACTCACTATTCTTGGCTCCGGGACCAATGTGCATCCTACGCGTGCCGCTGCTGGCTACCTGGTGCGTACGGACCAGAACATCCTCCTCGATTTTGGCCCCCGCACCTTGATGAACCTCATCAAGACCGGGGTGAACCGGCATCGGATCACGCACATCCTGTTTTCCCATTTTCATGCGGACCACTTTTCAGACTTCATTACCTTCTTTTTCGATGCGGTCATCTACGCCAAATACGGAGGAGGCCATCGTCCCGACATGACGGTGATTGGCCCGAAGGGCACGATCCGTCTCTTACGGTCGATCATGCGCAGTTTCCCGAGTTTTGACTCAGCTCCATTCCGCGTGACCTTCCGTGAGGTATCCAGCAAGCCGTTCATGATCGGGGAGACTCGTATCGTGCCCAAACCAGTCGTCCACGTACCAGATCTCTCGTCCGTTGGCTATCGGATCGAGTACCGGGGGAAGGCGATCGTGTATTCTGGAGATACGCAGTATTGCGATGCGCTTATCCGACTATGCACCGATGCCAACCTGACCGTGCTCGATTGTTCATTTCCTGCAAACAAGCCTGGCCCCGCCCATCTGCACGCCGGGCAATGTGGTCAGGTCGCGAAGGAGGCCGGGGTGGGCCAGTTGGTGCTCTCGCACTTCTATCCGATCGCGGATCAATACGATGTGAGAGGCCAAGCGGCCGAGCAGTACGGTGGCAAGATTTGGAAGGGGAAAGATTTGCTGACGATTCGAGTGTAGCCCTACAGCCCGAAGAAAAACTCGATTGGTACCAATAGTGTGGTTAGACTTATCTGATTTGAACTCACGCCAGGATAACTTCAGGATGCTCAAAAAGGCTGTCCAGCAAGGCCGCAGCGAGCGAAGTGGCGAGGCGTACGCTTTGGTACGTTGAGCCGCTGAGCGACGCGAGAACGCCGCTGGCGGACTTTTTCAGCATCCTGCTAAAGACCTTCTTCGCGAGGAGCGCCGCCGAGGATCTCGATGAACTTGGTCAGGCGAGCGGTCTTTTCCTTTTCCCCCGACTTGGAGTAGATCGCCAACAGGTTCTTGATCATGCGGGATAGAATCGCTTGAACCGGACTTTTTTGCAGATACTTCTCATCAAACCCGTATCCGGCCTCGGTCAGAAAACGAGCGCAGTTTTTTTCAGTCAGCAAGGCTCCACCGTTGAAGCAGTCGATAAAAATCTTGTACCGTTCGGACTCGTATTTCACCAAGAAATGCCCCGGCATGCCGACGCCGAACAGCGGGAGCGCTAAACGCTGTCCGATTAAGAGATAGACGGCTGACAAGCTGATGGGGATGCCGACTCGCCGATCCATGACGCAGTTGATGTAGCTGTTCTCAATCTCATAGTAGTTTTTGGTATTTCCCTTAAACCCTTGTTCGGTGAACAGGTAGCGGTTGAGCGCGTTGACAGCCTCTTCGCCGGACGCGCGATAGCCAATCCGCGCTCGAACTTCGTCTGCCATGGTATCGAGCTGTTCACGATAGCGCGCGACATCGAGTGCGGGATAGGTATAGCGAGCGATCAGGAAGGCGCCGGCTTCGAGACGCGTCGCGTCGTCCGTGAGGGCTGTCAGGCTCGCCAGTTCATCCTCCAGCTTGCTTCCTCGGATTTCCTCCAGGACGGACGCGATCCGATCGGCCATTTCCGGTTGTTCAATTTCCGCTTCCTGGAGAAGCGGGACGGCCGATGGGCCGATATCGATGAGTCTTCCGCTGATGGTACGGACAATCCGGTCGTCCTCATCGGACAGCAAGCGTATCAGCGCACGAATTTGATTCTCCGGCATCATCTCCTACGACTCTCCGTCGCTCACAGGCTGACGTGTGGGGGCATTGAGGTCATGATCTGACGGATTCCATCGTCAGTCAAGCGATCCATGGTTCATCATGAGGTTACCCCATGGCACGACGGAATGCCTTGGCCCCGCCGTACAGACACAAAGCATCGAACACAATCATGACTAAGACCACCATTCCGACATGCGGCAACGCTTCAGTCCAGCCGGACAGAATTAACGGCCGCACGGCATCGATCGCCCAGGTCATCGGGTTGAATTGCGCCAGAACGCTCATCCAGCCCGGCATTGCCGTCAACGGCACCAACGCAGAACTGAGGAAAATCATCGGCAGCGAAAGAAAACCCAAGACGGAAAAGAAATCACCGTGACTTTTCACGGAGAAGGCCATCGCCATGGAGATGGCCGTCAGACCGACACCGAACATCATGCCGATCAGCAAGATCATCGCTACGCCAAGAATACCTGTCGCGGGTTGAACACCAAAGAGGTACGCCACGCCGAGAATCACGAGGACCTGCATCGACGTGATCGCCATCACGAAGATAAACCGGCTCAGGATGACGGAGGTTCGATGGATCGGCGTGGACATCAACCGTTCGAGGAACCCGTTTTCCTTGTCGAACAGCAGATCGACCCCGCCGGCTAAGCCGTTGTTCAAGACCGTCATGACGACGACCCCGGCGGCGAGGAAACTGATGTAGTTGGGAGCCTGCATGACCTGCGTGTCCGCGGCCCGCTGAAACAGATTGCCGAAGAAGATGAGCCAGAACAGCATCGGTTGCACCAAGGTGAACAGCATGCTGAATTTTTCCCGGCTCAATCGTCGAACCCACCGCATCGTCAACGCGCTGATTTCTTGCCAATAGTGCCCCACATGACTCCTTTATACCGTCTCGGATTCCGGGATGGATTCGGTGATGGCCCGTCCCGTATGCGCGATGAACACATCATCCAAGCGCGGACGGTTATATTGAATAAACTCGATGTTACAACCTAATCGATTGGCTGATTCGAGAATGGCGGGCAAGGCTTTTTCTGGGGATTCTACTCTGATATCCAAGCCCTTGGGGGTGGCTCTCACGGTCTTAATCGCCGGACGACCGGTGAGGTCCGACTCCAGCGACGAGATCCGGCCCGTCTCTTTCAGCGTGAGCGACACGATATCCCCACCGAGGGCGATTTTGAGCTCGACCGGTGAGCCCAGCGTTTTGATCTTGCCCCCGTCGATAATCGCGAGTCGGTCGCAGAGTTGATCGGCCTCATCCAGATAGTTGGTCGTCATCACAATCGTCATCCCACGGGCTTTGAGCATTCGAACGTACTCCCAAATCCGGAGACGGCTTTGTACGTCGAGGCCGAGTGTGGGCTCGTCGAGAAACAAGACTTTGGGGTCAGGCAGCAACCCGCAGGCGATATCGAGCTTGCGTTTCATCCCGCCGGAATAGGTCTTGGCCGGCCGGTCCGCATGAGCCTCTAGTTCCACTAGTTTGAGCAGTTCGGCGATGCGTTTGGCCGCCTCTTCTTTCGTCAGATGATAGAGCGCGCCCAGTAATTGTAAGTGTTCACGTCCGGTGAGGAACCGGTCGATCGCCCGTTCTTGAGGCACGTACCCGATGAGGGTCCGAACCTTATCCGCATCGCGCACCGTATCGTGCCCCATGACCGTCGCCGTGCCCGATGTCGGGTGCAGCAACGTGATGAGGGTGCGAAGTGTGGTGCTCTTGCCTGCGCCGTTCGGTCCCAGCAGGCCAAAAATTTCTCCTGCGTAGACCTGGAACGAGAGGTCATCGACAGCCCTATAGCTGTCATAGGTTTTGCTCAGATGGCTGACGTCGATTGCGATGGTCCGATCCATTTAGTCCAAGCCCTTTATGCCGTGAGGTTCGTGCAGCATGAATTGAACCAGATCGTTCAATCGCCGAGCCCGTTGGTGGAGCCCGTCCGCTTCCAGTAAGAATTGCTTTTCCAAGGGGGTACAGTCCAAATAAGTTGAGAGAGTATTGACCAAGACTTCATCACTGACTTCTTCGCGAAAGAACCCTTGCCACGCCGCACTATCTTCTCTCGCCTGAAGGTATCGTCCAAGCACGTCGACCAGCGCTCGCCGAACGCCTTTGGCCAGCCCCTCGGTGGAGCGCATGGGCGTGACCTGAATCGTCGCTTCGCGATAGGGTTTGTCAAAGTGTTCTTCGGAAATCTCGCACCGTTCGAGCCCTTGCAGCAAGATGTTGGAGCGCCCGTCCGGCAAGGGTTGCACACTCACGATCCGCCCGATACAGAGCGCGGGATAGATCGCCGGATTCCCATAGTAGTCCGGCTCCCACCCTTCTTTCAGGAGCGCCATGGCAATACATTGACCACCCATCGTCACATCAGCGATCATCCGGCGATAGCGTGGTTCAAAAATGTGGAGCGGCAGGTACGTCCTGGGAAAAAAGACGACGTTGGGTAACGGAAACACCGGAAGGCGATCAGGGATTGGAAACGGTTCGACATGTTTGGACGAACTCCGATCAGTTGGCCCTCGCTCACGATCAGTCTGCATGACTCACGATAGCTGAGGCGTGTGAAAATTGTCAACGCCGTTCGCTCGGCGGCGAGCCATGAGAAAATTCAAAACATCGCTCTGAGACAGTCGATTGGTTCATGGGTCGGACGCGTGGTATAACCGATACAACGGGAGGGCTCAGGTCAAGTGATCCACTTACGATTGGCTGATCAGACAAGGCATCGCATGACAGACTGGGGACGGATCCTAATAGTAGTCCCTGTCTTGCTGAGCGTGACTGTACCGGCGCCGCCCGCCGCAAGTCCCGCTCCTACACCATTTCAGCCGGCAACCGCCGGATATCAGTATACGTTTCCGAGAGACCATGGATCGCATTCCACCTATCGAACCGAGTGGTGGTACTATACAGGCCATCTGCGGTCGAAAAACGGCCGGTCGTTCGGCTTTGAATTGACCTTCTTCCGTCGGGGGGTGCCGCCGGACGAAATCAAAACGCTACCGTCCAAATGGTCGATCAGCCACCTGTATCTGGCCCATTTCGCCGTGACCGATATCACCGGGAAGCGATTTCATTTCTCGGAAAAGTTCAGTCGGGAGGGGTTGGGGAAGGCCGGCGCCGACGAGTCGCGGCTCCGTGTTTGGATCGATGATTGGCGCGCGGAGGCTGCCACGGACTCGACCGGATCCCACACGTTGGTCGCCCACGACGAGACCCATTCGCTCGCCCTCATACTCCAACCGGCCAAGCCTCTCGTCACCCACGGTGCGGCCGGCATCAGTCGAAAAGGGAAAGATGTGGGACAAGCCTCGCACTACTATTCGTTTACTAGACTTGCGACAACGGGGAGCCTGACGATCGACGGCGAGCAGTTCGAGGTGACTGGCCTCACCTGGATGGACCATGAATTTGGGTCAGCCGAACTCGGGACGGATCAAGTCGGATGGGACTGGTTCAGCATCCAGTTGGAAGACGACACCGAGCTTATGCTGTATCGGATGCGGCGGAAAGATGGCTCGTCCGATCTGGCTTCCAGCGGGACCGCCGTGTCGCCGGATGGACGCACTCGACACCTGGAGGTCATCGACTTTCAGATCGAATCGATTGCAACCTGGGCCAGCCCTGAGAGCAAGGCCACCTATCCCAGCCGATGGAAGTTGACGTTCCCGTCGCTCGGCCTAGTGTTGGATGTTACGCCGCTGCTTGCGGATCAGGAATTACGCACCTCGCGCAGTACCAAGGTCTCCTATTGGGAAGGGGCGGTGGCGGTGACAGGGACTAAACAAGGAAAACTCGTGAAAGGCCAAGGCTATGTCGAGCTGACCGGCTACGCCGAGAGGCTCAAGCTGTAGGGAGAAAGGCCGTATAGTCGGGTCACAAGATACCTATGATCAGCCCACCTCCCACCACAATCAATAAAGCCGAAACCACTA